>DASZOA010000276.1:0-4668 GCA_035551055.1 Solirubrobacteraceae bacterium | reverse complement strand
TCGACGCGCTCGGCGAGCTCGTCGTCGCCCCCGTCGCCGGAGCGCACGTCCTGCACCTGCCGGCTGATGGCGTCGACGCGGTCTTCGAGGTCCGACACGCGCTCGTCGCTGGCAAGGCCGCTGCGCGACCCGGCGCGCTCGTCGTCGTCGACCAGCGCGTAGATCGCGACGCCGAGCGCCGCGACCGCGAGCACGCCGACGATCATCCGCCCCGTGCGCAGCGAGCTGAGCGCGTCCTCGATGCGCGCCAGGACGCCGGCGTCGACGGCGGCCGTGGCGACGCGCTCCTCGTAGACGTCGCGCGGCGGGGGCGACGGCTGCAGGCGCTCGGTGGGGCGATCGGGTGGCGGCGGGTTCTGCGACATGCCCTCCCAGTCTTCCCAGCCGGCGTCGCCGCCAACCGCCCGGGAGCCGGCGTGGTCGACGAGTCGCGCGCACCTCGGCTGCGGTCAGCCGCGCCTCCTCCTCCGATGCCGCCGAGCCCGAATCGTGGTAGCTCACCGACCCGACGCCTGCGCTCATGCCCAGCTCCCAGACCATGCTGCCCGCGAGCGCGCTCGCCCGCGCGAGGTCGTCGGCTACACCGGAGCTGGGTTCGCCGAGCGCGAGCTCTTCGGCGACCCGTCCCGCGAGCGTCGCGGCGAGCTCGTGCAGCAGCGCAGAACGCGGGCGGATCGTGCGCTCGTCGTCGTCGACGCCCCAGACGTAGCCGAGCATACGCCCACGCGCGAGGATGCTGGTCGTCTGCGCGACCGGAACGCCCGGCAGGGCCGCGACGATCGCCGCTGCGCGTCTCGAAGCCGTCCCGCTCGGTGAGGATCTGGTTCAGCGACTGCTCGCGCTCGCGGTGGCCGTCGATCGCACCGTCCGCGCGCCTCCCGCCGATGGCGTCGATCTCGTCGATGAACACGATCGCCGGCGCGTTCTCGCGCGCCTCGTTGAACAGGTCGCGGACGCGCGCCGCGCCGACACCGACGTAGAGCTGGACGAAGGCCGAGCCCGAGATGTAGAAGAAGCTCGCGCCGGCCTCGCCGGCCGGCGCCCGCGCCAGCAAGGTCTTGCCGCAGCCGGGCGGGCCGTGCAGGAGCACGCCGCGTGGCGCGCGCGCACCGAGCGTCGTGAAGCGGTCGGGGTCGGAGAGGAAGTCGACGACGTCGCGCAGCTCGTCGATCGCGCGTCCTCGCCGGCGACGTCGGCGAAGGTCACCGCCGGCTCCTCCGCACGCTGCTTGCGCGCGCCGCTGCGAATGCCGAACAGGCCGGTGCCGTCGCGATAGGACAGGATCATGTAAATGAAGACCGCGACGAGCATGAGCGCCGGCAGCAGGACGGTCGCGGGGCGACGAGGCTCTTGGCGGCGGTAGCGCCCGACGACGACCGCGTCCTCGTTCAGGATCCGCGCGTCCTCGATGCGCTCGGCGTCCGCGAGGCGGACGAAGACGTCGTAGCGCAGCTCGTCGCCCTCGAGCCCAGCCGTCGCTCGCCGCCCCTGCCCATCGCCTGCAGCTCAGCGCGTGCGGATCGCCAGCCGCGCCGTAATGGTCGTGGAGTTGCCGTCCCTGTCGCGCCCGAGGATGAACGCCCGCGCGCGGACGCTCGCGGCGCGCCGCAGGAGCGTGCGCGTGCGCGGACCGACGCGCACGGTGACGCTGCGCCGCTCGTCGCCCGGCGTCTGGAACGACGCCGTCGGCAGGGTCCGCCGGCGACCGCGCAGCGGCGTGATCGTCCGCAGCTTGAGCGTGCCGTTGCAGGGCCCGGCCTCGGTGCGACAGTCGACCTGCAGCCGGATTCCGCTGCGCGACAGCCGCGCCGTGCGCGTGACGAGCCGCACGCTCGGGGTCACGTCGACGCGCTCGCGCGGCGACACGGTCCCCAGGCACGAGGCGTCCTGACCGATGCGCGCGCGGAAGAACGACGTCCGCGTCGCTCGCGCCGTCGCGCTGAAGGCTCCCGCGGCATCGGTGCGTACACGCGCGACGGTGGCGTAGCGCGACGTGCCGGTCGTGCGGCGCTGGATCTCGACGACGTGGCCGACCTGGCAGGCTGCGGCGTTCGCGAATGCCTCGAGCGTCCCGGCGAGGCGGATCGTGCGCCCGCGGCGCACGCGCGACGGCGTGGCGACGAGCTCCAGCGCCCGCCCCGCCAGCGGAACGAGCTGCGTCGGCGCGGCCGGGGCCGGCCCGGCCGGCGGTGGCGCAGGCGTGACCGGGGCCGGGGCGTTGTTGGAGCGGAAGATGTAGACGCGCCCGACGTCGAGGACGCCCGCACGGTCGAAGCGCCCGGCGCCGACGGCGAAGTCCAGGAAGCCGTCGCCGTTGATCTCGCCGAGCGGCGCCACGCCGACGCCGAAGTTGCTGACCTTCTGCTGGTCGGGGTCGGCGATCGTCTGCAGCGGGTTGCCGGTCACGGCGTCGAAGAACGAGACCTCGCCGACGACCTCGTCGTTCTGCGGCGGGTTGTGCGTCGAGAACTCGCCGATCAGGATCTCGTTCTCGGTCGGGTCGCCGAAGACGTTGCCGACGCCCGCCGCGGTCGTGCCGAAGCTGCGGCCGGCGGCCGGATTGGGGCTGCGGAAGCGCTGCAGGTCGATGGTGTTGCCGCTGACGACCGCGGCGCCGTTCATGAGGAACCCGATCCCCTCTCCGCGGTAGCGGTCGGTGTCCTGCCCGGCCGCGGGGATGTAGACGTCGGAGATCGCGTTGAAACCGCCGTTGCCGATCGGCGGCTGGTTGTAGATGGTGAAGCCGAAGATCGAGCCGGGATCCGGGTCGGGGTGGTGGTAGGTCTGCAGCACCGCGCCGGTCGCGCCGTCGAGCATGAGGTTGACGCCGATGTCGAAGCGCTCCTCGTTGTCTGGCCCGGACGTCGGGTAGTCGACGCGGAAGGCCGAGATGAGCACGTCCGGCCGGCCGTCGGGCGTGGCGACGACGCTGGCGGCGGGGCAGAAGCCGAGCGCGGTCGGCGCGCTGCCGCAGCTCCCGACGTCGCCGACCGGCGCCACGGAGTGACCGAAGAGCTCGAGCTGGTTGACGATGCGCGTCCCGGGATCGTCGGCCTGCGCGTACGGGTTGACGATGTTCCACGCCGGCGCGCTGAGCGTCGCGGCAGGGTCGGTGCCGACGATGTCCTCGCCGCGGTACATGTAGGCGCGCCCGGAGCGGATGCAGGTGTCGACGGCTGTGGTGTCGTTGCAGGCCGGGTTCGTGCCCTCCGCCTCCTCGTACTTGTAGGCGGAGGCCCCGACGACGATGTCCGGCCGCCCGCCGCCGGTGAGATCGCCGCGGCGCACGGCGTCCGGGATCGGATCGCAGGGGCCGACGCCGTAGTTGCCGGCGCAGGGCGCCTGGCCCATCGGGTTGAGCACGGTGCGGCCGAACCAGGGGCGGGCGCGCGACGCCGGCGACGCCGGGACCAGCCGCTCGGTCTCGTCGGCGAGGTCGTCGACGTCGGCCTGCGGCATGTCCAGCCGCTTGACGACGGTGAACGTCGCGCCGTCGATGACGTAGACGCGGCCGATGTCCTCCGCGACGCCGTCGGTCGCCGCGGGGCTCGCGCGATCGACGAACAGCGCGCTGGCGACGATGTCGGGCACGCCGTCGGGCGGTCCGACGGCGGCGGCGTCGCAGAAGGGATCGGCGTCGGTGCTGCCCCCCGGGCAGCTCGAGAGGTCGGTGAACGGCGGGGTGGCGGCGTTGCGTCCGATGCTGCCGATGTAGAAGCCGAAGGCGGCGGAGCGGTTCTCGGTCAGGCCCGCGCCGCCGGCCGTCTCGGGCTCGGGGGCGGAGATCGTGCGGATGACCGAGCCGTCGGCGCCGCTGATCACGAGCAGTTCGCCGTTCTCCGCACCGGTGCCGTCGTTGAGGATGCGCGTTCCCTGCGCGCTGAGGAGGTCGTCGATCCCGTCGGCGTTGAGGTCGCCGCCGTTGATGATCCCGAAGCCGAACGTGTCCGACGGGCCGGCCGACGGGCTGTCGACGCGCTGGACGTCGTAGCCGCGCGGCAGTCCGGGCGCCTGGGCGGCGGCGGATGACGACCAGGCGGCGAGGGACGCCAGCACGACCAGCGACACGCTGACGACACGGACCATTGCGCGAGACACGACCTCTCCCTCCGACTAAGGCGGGTTGCAACCTAGTCAGATCGCCTGCAGCGCGCAAGTCCCAGCCCGAAGGCGGCGAGCAGCGCGACGCCGACCGCGGCGCACGTCACACCGCCCCACGTCAGCGCGCCGCAGCGGCGCGGCAAGCCGCTCCCGAGCGGCGATCCGCACGAAGGCGCGCGAGGTCCTGCTTGCGGGAGGCGGCGGTGCCGGCGCGCGTGTCGCTCCGGACCGCCAGCGCGCGCGACCGCGTCGAGAGCAGCCGGAGTCGGCTGCCGAGCTCGGCGAGTCCCCGATCGCCTGCGCCGACCTCGTCAGTCGACGTGCAGCACGGCCTTGCCGGCGATCCGCCGCTCGAGCAGCGCGGCGATCGCGGGGTCGGGATCGCGCCACGATCCCTCGAGGTCGATCTGCGGGTCGAGCTCGCCGGCGGCGACCAGCGCCGCCAGTCGCGCCAGATCTGAGCCTCCCGTGCCGGTGTGCTCGATCTCGTCGAACAGGAACAGGCTGCGCAGGGTCGCGCCCGGCGAGTCGCGGAAGAACGCGCGCGTCGGATACGTCGTCTCGGTC
>DASZOA010000275.1:0-2247 GCA_035551055.1 Solirubrobacteraceae bacterium | reverse complement strand
CGCGCTGGCCGGCGGCGCCGAGTTCGTCATCGAGATGGACGCCGACTTCTCGCACGACCCCGCCGACCTGGCGCGGCTGCTGGCCGCCGCGCAGGAGGCCGATCTCGTGCTCGGCTCGCGCTACGTGGCCGGCGGCGGCGTAACCGACTGGGGTGCGCTGCGGCGGCTGGTCAGCCGCGGTGGCTCGTGGTACGCGCGAACCCTGCTCGGGCTCGACGTGCGCGACCTCACCGGCGGCTTCAAGTGCTTCCGCCGCAAGGTGCTCGAGGCGATCGACCTGCCGTCGGTGCGCTCGCGCGGCTACGCCTTCCAGGTCGAGCTCACGCATCGCGCGGTGCACGCGGGGTTCGCCGTCGTCGAGCTGCCGATCGTCTTTCGCGACCGCGAGCACGGGCACTCGAAGATGTCGTGGAGGATCGCGGGCGAGGCGGCGCTGCTCGTCCCGCGGCTGCGCTTCGCTCGCGGATCCGGCCGGCGCTCGATCGGCTGAGGCGCGGGGCGCCGGTGGGCGCCGGGCGCCGGCAACCGCGCTCGCGCCTCGTCCCGCCGCTGCTCGGGCAGGCGGGTGAGGTTCCGAGGCGGCGACCGCCACCGCGGACGCCGCCTAGGCCGCGGCGGGGCCGCCGCGCACGCGGCCGTCGCATGCTCGACTGACGCTTCGAGCCCCGACTTCGAGCAGGATGTCACTCGATCGCGCATACCGTGCTCGACCGACACCTCGAGGCCCGACTTCGAGCCGGATGTCACTGGAGACCGTCCTCCCTCGCGCCGACCCCGGCGGGTGCCCACCAAACGAGCGCCGCGCGCGGGTCGTCGGCCGCTGGCCGCCGGCGCGGACGCGATCGCCCTGGTGCCCGGCGGCGTCGGTCTGGCTCGCCGCGCCGCGCGCGCGCTCCGGCGTGGCGGGCTTCGTCGCGGCAGCCCTGCCGCTCGGCGCCCCTGGATGTCTCGCCGAGCGCGACGCGAACCTCATTCGACGTCGACGTCGGCCCGGGCCTGCTGCGCGCATCCGCCGGGTAAGGCTGCACGCAGCGCGCGCCCCCCGGGTCGTGTCGCTTCACTTTGTATAGTGGGTGGAGCTTCCCGCCGTTCGGCGCTCCGCGCGGAGGACCGACTGGCGACGTGACAAAAGGAGACTTCGATGGCTGGATCGATCATCGACGTGACGGACGACAACTTCCAGGCCGAGGTGCTCGAGTCCGAGACCCCCGTCCTCGTCGACTTCTGGGCTCCGTGGTGCGCGCCGTGCCACGCGATCGCTCCGCTGCTCGAGGAGATCGCCGACGACCGCGACGACGTCCGCATCGTCAAGCTCAACGTGGACGAGAACCAGATCACGGCCGCGCAGTACGGCATCATGGCGATCCCGTCGCTGCTCCTCTTCAAGCACGGCGCGGAGACCAAGCGCCTGCGGCCGACGCGCTCGAAGAGCCAGCTCGAGCAGCAGCTCGAGCTCGAGCCCGCCGCCTAGTAGCACCGTCGCGACCGGCCGGCGTCTACACCGGCGCCACGCCGATCCGCAGCTCGCGGCCCTCGATGCTCGCCACCCGGCCACTGCCGTTGGGGCTGTAGTTGACCGCGACCGCCAGCACCTCGCCGCTGACGTAGGCCTCGTGTGCGCGCGCGGCGTCGAGCAGCACGTCGTCGCCGTCGAGCGTCAGGACGATGCGGTCGGAGATCTCCAGGCCGGCCTCGCGGCGCGCGAGCTGGACGGCGTGCACGATCTCGCGCGCGAGACCCTCGCGGCGCAGCTCCTCGTCGACGGAGAGCTCGAGCGCGACGGCGTGCGAGCCCTCGCGCTCGAGCTGGTAGCCGGCCAGCGGCGCCAGCGCCAGCTGCAGGTCGTCCGGACCCAGCGTGTGGTCGTGCCCGTCGATGAACACGCCGACCGGTCGCCCCGCGCGCAGCGTCTCGGCCACCTCCGCGGCGGAGAGCGCCGCCACCCCCTCGGCGACCTGCGGCATCGCCTTGCCGAAGCGGGGGCCGAGCGTGCGGTAGTTGGGCTTCAGCGTGTAGGAGCCGAGCTCGTCGGCCTGTGAGACGAAGCGCAGCCGCTTGACGTTGAGCTCCTCGCGCACGACATCGCCGAGGCGCTCGATCGCCTCGCGCTCGCGTCCGGCCGCGACGATGACGGCCTCGCGGAGCGGCTGGCGAACCTTGATCTTCGCGCCGCCGCGCGCCGCGAGCCCGAGGCGCACGGTTTCGCGCGCGATCCCCATCGCCTCCTCGAGCGCGGGGTCGCGCGCG
>DASZOA010000274.1:0-4766 GCA_035551055.1 Solirubrobacteraceae bacterium | reverse complement strand
GCGCTGCGCGGGGAGCCACTCGACATCTACTGGGGCGCCTACCTCGGCACCGCCGACGAGATCCTCGTCGCCGGCCCGCTCGACGACGTCGCCGACGAGATCGAGCGCGTGCGTGCGCGGGCGCGCGAGCGCAAGGGCTGGATCATGGACACCTACCTGCTGCGCCGCCGAACGCGCTGACCGCGCCGGGCGCGCCGCCGTTGCGCGACCCGCTCATACGTCCGTCCGCAATCCCTCGGTTGGCGCTCGCCGAGGCGATCATCGGCCGACAGCTACTCGGTGGACCACCAAGAGCGCAGGACGACGTGAGACCCGACCGGCCCGTGGACGGCAGCCGCAGGCCCCCGTTCAGGGCGCGGTGGGCGCGCGCGGCGCTCGCGCCTGCGCTCGCCGTGGGCGCGCTTGCGGGGCCTGCGCCGGTGGCCTCCTCCGACCCCGGCGGCGGCCGTGGGGCTGGGGCTGCGGCGGGGGGCGGTCGAGTCCCGGTCGCGCAGCAGAGCAGGCCCGCCCCCGTCGCGCGCGGGCGAGCGGATGGACATGCCGCGGGTCCTCACGGAAGGAACGCGAGGCCCGGCGATCGCCGCGGCGGAGGGCACGGGCCGCCGCGGGCGGAGCAAAGGCCGTCGGCCTCGCCGAACGCAAGCCAGGCGCAGGCGCACAAGCCGCCGGCGGGAGAGCGGGAGCCGCGGCGTGCCGGCGACGAGCAGGAGCAGGCGCGCGCGTCGCGGCGCGAGGACCGGGAGCGGTCGGACCGCGCCGAGCCCGCGCGCCCGCAGCCGGCCGCCGCCGCGACGCCCGCGCCGGCCGTGCCGCAGCCGCCGGCTGCGAGTGCGGGGCTCGCGCAGACGCCGCCGCCACCACCGCCCGCCGCCGCGCCCGCGGCTCGCTCCGATACGAGCACCCCTGCGCGAAGCGCCGGTCGCGCGACGCCACATGCCGGGCGCAGGTCCCTCCGCCCCACGCCGCTGCTGCTGGCGGCGGCGACGCCGGACGCAGCCGCTCGCGCCGCGATCTCCGCCGCCGCGGACGCGAGCGACGGCGACGGCGCCGCTGCGCGCGACGACGCGCGGCGGTTTCCAGTGACGCGGACCGTCGTGCGCGTGCTCGAGGTGATCCCGCCGGCGGTGCGCCTCGCGCTCGCGGCGCTGGCGCTCCTGGGGCTGGTGCTCGGCGCCGCGACCGTCGTGCAGACGGTCCGCGGGCGGCGGCTCGCGCGCCAGCGCCGGATGCTCCTCGCCGACGTCGGCGTGCTGCAGTCCGCGCTGCTGCCCGAGCTGCCCGAGCGCATCGGCGGGGCGCGCGTCAGCGCGGCCTACCGGCCCGCCGCCGGGCTCGCCGCCGGCGGCGACTTCTACGACGCCTTCGAGCTGCCCGGCGGTCGCACCGCGGTCATCGTCGGCGACGTCAGCGGCCACGGCCGCGATGCCGTCCCGCTGACCGCGCTCGTGCGCTACAACCTCCGCGCCTATCTCGAGGCCGGCCTGAGCGCGCGGGCGACGCTCGCCGTGGCCTCCCACGTGCTGGCGCCACAGCTCGGCGGCCGCCAGGTCACGATCGTCGTCGCGATCTTCGACCCGGGCACCGGACGGCTCACCTACTCCTGCGCGGGCCACTGGCCGCCCCTGCTGACCGCCGGGACGCGCGCGCTCGTGACGGTCTGCTCGTCGCCGCCGCTCGGCACGGAGCTGCCGACGGGCCGCCGCCAGACGACGGTCGCCCTCGCGCCGGGCGAGAGCGCGTGCTTCCACACCGACGGCCTCGGCGAGGTGCCGCTCACCTCGGGCGGGCGCCTCGGGCGCGACGGCGTCGCGCAGGAGCTGCAGGCGATCGGACCGCACGGCGACGCGTCGCAGCTGATCGAGCGGATCGTGCGCCGCAGCGACTGCCAGCCCGACGACATGGCGGCGTGCATCGTCACCGCGCTTCCCGGCGGCTCCGACCACTGGTCGCTGCGGCTCGAGGAGCTCGAGGTCGATCGCGCGACGCTGGACGGCGGCTGGGGCGAGCAGTTCCTCGTCGCCTGCGGCGTCGGCGGGCCGCAGCTCCGACGGGCGCTCGCCGAGGCGGCCGCGCTGGTCGACCGCGCCGGCAGCGCCGTGATCGAGGTACGCGTCGGCGACGAGCCGGCCGACGTCCGCGTCGCTCCGCCGCCGGCGGTGGGGCTGCCGATCGCGCGACGCGCGAGGTGGTCGGCAGACAACGCCGAGCGGGCGTCGACCGGGTAGCCGAGGCAGACCCGGCGGCCGGGGCCGCGCTCCAGCTTGGCTACGATCGCCGGACAACAGGCGACGACAAGGAGCACAGGCATGGCGAAGACGCGGCGCGTAGGGCACGCCCGGCGTTCGCAGAGCAGCACGACGGCGCCTCGCCCCGCGCAGGCGCAGGCGAGGAGCACAGGCAAGCCGACGGCGTCTGCGATCCAGCGGCTCTGGCCGACGCCGATCGGGCTGCACCGCTACGGCGGCGCCGCCAAGCTCAACCCCGTGCTGGTCGACGTGTTCGCCGAGCTGAGGGCCGAGCAGCAGCGCAAGCGGGGCGAGAAGCCCGGTGCGTTCTTCGCCAGCGACGACGATCTGCTGGACCGCGTGAAGGTCGACGGATGGCAGGACTTCGTCCGCTTCATCGTGCAGAGCGTCGGCGAGACCGCGAGGAAGGCGAACGGGGAGGCCTGGGCCGGGCGGGCGTTCGAGCTGGGCGTCAACTTCGAGGGAATGTGGTTCCAGTGCAGCCGCGACGGGGCGTTCCACGACGTGCACACGCACGGCAACTGCTCGTGGTCGTCGGCGTACATCGTGCAGATCGACGACCCCGAGCAGCGCGTCTCGCACCCGGTCTACGGTGCCGCGAACGGTGTGACGCGGCTCTACAGCCCCCACACCACCGCCCTCGGCGGCGCCTTCGTCGACGTCGGCAACGCGTACCTGCTGCCGCCGCACCAGGACATCGACCCGGTGCCCGGGCAGCTGCTGCTGTTTCCGTCCTGGCTGGCGCACCAGGCCATGCCCTATGGCGGCGAGAAGGAGCGGGTCATCATCTCGTTCAACGCCAGCCTCCACGCGGCCGGGGGCAATCAGCTGCACGGATACAGCGCGCACTGACCGCTTGCCGCCGCGCGCGTGCGCTCGGCGGGCGCAGTAGGGGTCGCGGGGCGGCTAGCGTGGAGGCATGCGTGGCAGTGCGCTGAAGTGGCTGGTCGTGGTCGCCGTCATCGTCGTCGCGATCGTCGCGGTGCCGTCGATCGTGCCTCGGCTCAGCGACCTCAATCCGTTTGAAACGGAGACGAAGGACCGCAGCCAGCCGGCGGTGTTGCGCTCCCTCGAGTCGCTGTCGGAGTACCGCGCGGCGACGGCGAACTACCAGCAGATGATCGACATCGAGCGCGATGTCGGGCTGCTGCCCTCGTTCCTGGCGGGCGAGAGCGCGGTGCTGATCGCCGCCGGGAACGTGGACGCGGTGGTCGACTTCAGCGGGCTCGGCCCGCAGAGCGTCCGGGTGTCGGAGGACCGCCGGGCGGCCACGGTCACGCTGCCCGCTCCGCAGCTCTCCGAACCGCGGGTCGACCTCAAGCGCACTCGCGTGGTCGACACCGATCGCGGGCTGGTCGACCGCGTCGGCGACCTGTTCGACGACGACGCCAACAAGGAACGCGACCTGCTGGTGCTCGCCGAGCAGCGGATCGAGCGCGCCGCGCACGAGAACTCGCGGCTGCTGCGTCTGGCCGAGCGAAACACCCGAGCGATGCTCACCGGGATGCTCAGCGGTCTCGGATTCGAGCAGATCACGGTCCGCTTCTCGCCGCCGCCGGTCCGCCGGTAGACGGGCGACGCCGAGCGGTCATCGCAGGAAGAGCCCGGGCCCCGAGCCGCCACCCACGGCGTCGGTCGGCGGCTTCGACGGGCCTTGCACGAGTTCCGCGCGTAACCCGTCGTCTTCGGCCTAGATGTCCTGCTCGCGCGGACGACGTGGCTTCGGTGCTCAGCCCCCGCGGCGCCGCGACGCAGCGGCTCTCGCCCGCTCGACGGAGTACAGATGGCTGTCGCGGAAGCCGTCGGCCGCGAGCGCCGGCCCGACGATGATCACCGCCGTCCGGCGAACGCCCGCGTCGCGGACCTGGCCGGCGATCGTCGCCAGCGTTCCGCGCAGGACGACCTCGTCGCGATAGGAGGCGCGGGCGACGACGGCGACAGGGCCGTCGTCGCCGTAGTGGCGGGCCAGCTGCGGCGCCAGCTCGTCGATCGCCTGGACGGCGAGGTGCAGCACGAGCGTCGCGCCGTGGGCGGCGAGCGCGTCGAGCTCCTCGCCCGCCGGCATCGCGCTGGCGCGCCGCGCGTGCCGCGTCAGGATCACCGTCTGCGCGACGCCGGGGAGCGTCAGCTCGCGGCCGAGCGCGGCCGCCGCGGCGGCGAACGCCGGCACCCCGGGCGTGACGTCGTACGGGATCTCGAGCGCGTCGAGCCGGCGCATCTGCTCGGCGGCGGCGCTCCAGATCGAGATGTCGCCCGAGTGCAGGCGCGCGACGTCCTCCCCGCGCTCGTCCGCGGCGCGGCACTCCGCGACGATCGCGTCGAGGTCGAGGTGCTGGGTGTCGATCAGCCGCGCGTCGGAGCGGGCATGCACGAGCACCTCGCCGGGAACGAGCGAGCCGGCGTACAGCACGACCGGCGAGGCGGCGATCAGCCGCTGCGCGCGCAGCGTGATGAGGTCGGCCGCGCCCGGCCCGGCGCCGATGAAGTGGACGGTCACCGGACGCGCAGCTCGTATTGCGT
>DASZOA010000273.1:0-11207 GCA_035551055.1 Solirubrobacteraceae bacterium | reverse complement strand
GCGGAGGCGGCGGGGCGGCCGCTGCCGGGGGCGTCGCGGCCGGCGCGCCGGCGGCCGGCGCGGGGTCGCGCTCGCGACTGAGTGCCGACTCCCGCTCGCGCCTGGCACGCGCACGCGCCCGGGCCTTGGCTGTCTCGACATCGTCGGAGCTCGCGTCCCTGGCGCCGGGCACGACGATGACGTCGGCCGGCGGCGCGTGGCCGGGGGCGTCGGCGGGCAGCTCCACGCGCGGGCTCGAGGCCGGCCGGCTGCCGCCGAGCACCCCCGCGACGAACAGCGCGACGAGCAGCGCGGCGGCCACGAGCGCGATCGGCAGGACGACGGGGAGCCGCACGAGGCGCCGGGCGCGCTGGCGCTGCGCGACGAGCCTGGGCGCGGGCCGCGCGGCGGGCTCGGGCGCGGGCTGAGGCTGCGCGACGGGCGCGGGCTCGGGCTGAAGTGAGCCCAGCAGCGACGCGACGCGGCGCGTCCCCGCCCGGCCATCGCCGTCGCTGCCGTTGACCGCCGCCGCCGCCGTCGGCTCGACCGGATCCGGGACGACCACGTCGGTCGCCGGTCGCCCGATCGGCTGGACCGCCGGCGCGGGCGGGTCGCCGACCGGCAGGACGCCCGCCGGCGAGGACGGGCCGTCGCCGTTCGCCGAGGGCGCCTCGGGCGGCGTCGCCTCGGGCTCGGTGGCGGGGGCGGGCGCTGCCGCCGCAAGCGCGGCGATGATCTGTGCCGCGACCGCGGGATCGACCGCCGGCTCGGGCGGCTCGCGGTACGCCCGCTCGGCGGCCTTGAATCGAGCGACCGGCGCCCGGCACGCCCAGCAGCGCTCGAGGTGCTGCTCGAGCCGCTCGAGGTCGCCGATCGAGATCGTCTTGTCGGCGCGGGCGGCGAGCAGCGCCGGCACCTGCGCGCAGACTCCCTGCGCCCCGCCGCCGGCGCGCCCGGCGGCGGCCCTGCGCGTCGCGCTCAGCAGCAGCGGCTCGGGGTCGAGCTGCGCGAGGTCCTCGGTCGCGACGACCGCGGCGCGAAAGCGCGCGAACGCCTCGGCCGCCGCAGCGGCGGCGCCGGCCCGGCCGGCCACCTGGCGGCAGTACGCCAGCACCGACGGGCCGCGGACCGCGCACAGCGCCGCGAGCGCCGCGGGCTCGCCATCGCGGACGCCGGCGGCTGTGACTGGGGCGGCCATGGCCTCAGGCTACCGCCACATCGGGACGCTGGGCGCCCCCGGATCCCGCTGCCGGCGAACGTTCTACAGTCCGGCGAGATGCCCCGCCAGACAGCTCACGCCGCACGCCGGCGGCGCGGAGGAGCCCGGCGCGGCGCGCTGTCGACGGACGGCTGATCGTGCGGCTGCTGTTCGTCCTGGACCACTGGCCTGAGCTGTCGGAGACGTTCGTCGTCAACGAGCTTCAGGCGCTGCGCCGACTCGGTCACGAGGTTCGCGTGCAGGCCGCCGGCGCCGCGGCGAAGCCGAACCCGGAGGCGCCGCGCGACGTCGACGTCCACGTGCTCGCGCGCGACGGCCGCGGGCGCGCCGCGCGCGATCTGCTGTGGCTCGTCCGCCGCCGGCCGCTGGCCTGCGCGCGCGACGCCGCCCGGCGCCGGCGCTGGGCACGCGAGGAGTGGGTCCGCCCGCTGCGCGCGCTCGCCCCCGCCGCCCGGCGGATCGTCGAGCGCGGCGAGGAGCGCCTGCACGCGCACTTCGCGGCCGGCGCCGCGCTGGACGCGATGCGCCTCGCCGCGCTCACCGGCCGGCCGTTCAGCGTGACGGCGCACGCGTACGACATCTTCCAGCAGCCGCGCAACCTGCGCGAGAAGCTCGAGACCGCCGGCGCGGTCTTCACCGGCTGCGACTACAACGTGCGCCATCTGCGCGCGGTCGCGCCCGCCGCGAACCTCGAGCGGATCGTCATGGGCGTCGACACCGCGGCGTTGCGGCGACGAACGCCGCTGCCCGGCGGCCGCGACGTCCTGGCGGTCGGCCGCCTCGTCGAGAAGAAGGGCTTCCACGTCCTGATCGACGCGGTCGCGCAGCTGCCCGACGTCCGGGCGCGGATCGTCGGCGACGGCCCGCTGCGCGCGGAGCTCGAGCGGCGCTGCCGGCGGGCCGGCGTCGCCGACCGGGTCCGGTTCGCCGGCAGCCTGCCGCCGGCGGGCGTCCGCGCGGCGCTCGAGGCGGCCGACGTGCTCGCCATGCCCTGCGTCGTCGCCCGCGACGGCGACCGCGACTCGATGCCGGTCGTCGTCAAGGAGGCGATGGCGATGGAGCTGCTCGTCGTCGCCAGCGACGAAGTCGGCCTGCCGGAGTGCGTGCGCCCGCCCTGGGGCGTCCTCTGCCCGCCCGGCGACCCCGACGCGCTCGCCGGCGCGCTGCGCGACGTCCTCGCCCTGTCGCCGCAGGAGCGAGCGCGCGCCGGCCGCGCCGGCCGCGCGTGGGTCTGCGCGCACGCCGACGTGCGCAGCGAGACGGCCCGCCTGGCCGCCGCGCTCGACGCGATCGGCTGAGGTTCCGCTCGCCGGCGGCCGGAAAGCCGGCGCTCGTCGTCGCCGCCACGCGCAGTGTCGCGGCGCGAGCGCCCGGTGGGCGGCTCAGCCGCGCGGCGGCGGCACGAGCACGCGCAGCCGCGGCGTGAGCGCGATCGTGCGCCAGCCCGCGGCGATCGCCCAGCGCTGCTCCGGCGTCGCCTCGGGCGGATAGAAGCCGCGGCCGACGACGAGCACGTCGTAGTCGCCGCGCCGCAGCGCCGCCTGGAAGCTCGCCGCGTCGTCCCACGGCGTCAGGAACCCGTCGACGAAGCGGCCCATGAACTCGACCTCGTTGTCGATCCGCGTCCCGAACGCCGGCCAGATCGGCGACAGGCCCGCCACCGTCCAGTCCGCCGCGAGGGCGATCCGCGCGCCGCGCGGAGCCGCCTCGAGCATCGCGTCCACGCCGGGATCGATGTTGCGATAGCGGCCGTCGTTGATGCGGTCCTGCATCCGGTTGCCGCCGGCGAGGCCGACGAGAGCGGCGGCGATCGCGGCGCCGGCGACGACGACGCGCCGGTCGCGCAGGCGCCACAGCAGCGCGCCGGCGGCCGCCAGCGCCGCCAGCCCCGCGGCGGCCAGCGCGATGTCGCCGATGCCGCGCACCTCGTAGCCCCGGTAGGCACCAAGCAGCGCGCCGGCGGCGAGCGCGGCCTCGAGCGCCAGCGCCGCTGCGCGCGGCAGGCGTCCGGCCGCCCAGGCGAGCACCGGCGCGGCGAGCAGCAGCGCCGGGAGCGCGTAGCGGGTGTTCGAGTTTGCGAGCGACGGGTCGCCGCGCAGCCCGAGCGCGGTCGCCGGCGTGACCGCGTACAGCAGCGCCAGCACGATCGCGCCCGCGGCCATCGCGAGCACGCGCGGCTCGGGCGCCCGGCCGCGACGGCGGGCGAGGACGATCGCCGCGACGAGCCCGACCGCGCAGACGATCGGCGCGATCCCCAGCCCCTCGACGATCTCGCCGGCGAGCTGGCGCAGCACCTCGGGCTCGCCGGCGTAATCGGCGATCGCGAACCCCGCCTGATCGCGGATGACGTCCGGCGGCGCGTCGAAGATCGACACGCCGAGCAGCTCGACGTCGAGCGGGAAGAGCGGGTTGCCCGACCGCGCCAGGTTGCGCACCAGCCAGACGAGCGTTCCCAGCAGCGCCAGGCCGCCGGCGAGGGCCCCGTCGCGCAGCACCGCCGGTACGCCGCCGCCAACGTGGCCGCCGCGCACGGCCACGAGCCGCGCGACGATCCAGACCGCGAGCAGGACCGGGACGGAGCTGACGCCGTACCACTTCGTGCCGCACGCGATCCCCAGCGCGACGCCGGCGAGGACGAGGTCCGAGCGCCGGCCGCTGCGCGCGTGTCGCAGCACGAACAGCACGCCGCAGGCGTAGGTCGCCCACATGAGCGAGTCGGGCAGGGCGCGCGGGATCGTCGCCAGGCCGACCACCGGCAGCGAGACGATCGCGGCGGCGGCGAGCACCGCCGCGGCGTGCGGCGCGCGCAGCTCGCGCGCGACGGCGAACACCGTGACCGCGAGCGCGACGAGGAAGAACGTGATCGGCAGGCGGACGAGGAAGTCGTTGTGCCACGGCAGCACGGTGCCGAGCAGGACGACGTCGCCGTTGTTGGGGTAGTAGCCGTGCGCCAGCAGCGGCACGAACTGGTCGATCTGCCACAGCGAGCCGTGCTGGATCCAGCGCGCGACGTTGGGCAGGTGGAACGTCAGCGGGTCGACGCCGACGAGCTCGTCGCCGGCCCAGCGCCCGAGGTCGGCGAGCGCGGCGGCGGCGGCGAACCCGCCCGCCAGCGCGGCGAGTCCCCAGGAGACCGGACCGCTCGGGGCGCCGCGCGGCGGCGGCGGGTGGAGATCTGGGGGCGCGTGGCGCGGGTCCGCCGGTGCCGCGGGGCGCACGAGCGCGGCGAGGCCGACCGCCAGCGCGGCGGCGAGCAGCACCGTGCCGCGCGCCAGGACGCCGAGCATGAGCGGGACGAGGTGGACGCCGATCAGGATCGCGGTGCCGACCACGACGCTCGCCAGCGCCAGCTCGAGCGCATCGAGGTGGCGCAGCCGGCGGCGCACGACGAGCGCGGTCGCCGCGACGACCGCCAGCAGCATCGCCGAGAACAGCGCGGCGCCGACGAGGTAGTCCTGCAGGGGCATGACCCGCGGAGGCTAGACAGTCCCCGGCGGGGCGGCGGCGCCTGCACGGGCACCGCGCGGCGTATCGTGACGACGTGCCGCCGACCCTCACGAGCCCGTGAGCACGGGCCGCCCTGGGGCGGGCTCCGGCCTGCGCATCCGCGCGGCGCGCGGGACGATCGTCAACGCCGCGTTCCTCGTCGGCGTCAACACGCTCAACCTCCTGCGCGGGTTCCTCGTCGCGGCGTTCCTCACGACGGCCGAGTACGGCGTCTGGGGCGTCGTGCTCGTCGTGCTCTACACGCTGATGTTCCTGCGCCAGGTCGGGATCGGCGAGAAGTACATCCAGCAGGACGAGCCCGACCAGGAGCTCGCGTTTCGCAAGGCAATGACGTTCGAGCTCGCGCTCGCGGCGGTCGTGCTCGTGGCCGGGCTCGCGCTCGTGCCGGCGCTGGCCGCGATCTTCGGCGACGCGTCGGTCATCGCCCCGGCGCTCGTCGCGCTGCTCGTCGTGCCCGCCCAGGCGCTGCAGGCGCCGCTGTGGATCTTCTACCGCGAGATGGACTTCGTCCGCCAGCGCAAGCTGCAGATCCTCGACCCGCTGGCCGGCTTCGTCATCGCGGTCGCGCTGCTGATCGCCGGCTGGAACTACTGGTCGCTGATCGTCGGGGCGGTCGCGGGGGCGTGGGTCGGCGCGCTCGTGTCGCTGCGCGCGTCGCGCTACCGCTTCCGCTGGACATGGGACGGCCCGACGCTGCGCTCGTACGTGTCGTTCTCGTGGCCGCTGTTCCTCGCGAGCATGTCGGGGATCGTCGTCGGCCAGGGGCTGCTGATCGTCGGCGAGGCCGAGCTCGGCCTGGCGGGCGTCGGCATCATCGCGCTGGCCTCGTCGATCTCCCAGTACTCCGACCGCGCCGACCAAGCGATCACGCAGACGATCTACCCCACGATCTGCGCGGTGAAGGACCGCGCCGAGCTGCTCTACGAGGCGTTCGTGAAGTCCAACCGCCTGGCGCTCATGTGGGGCGCGCCGTTCGGCCTCGGGCTCGCGCTCTTCGCCGAGGACCTCGTGCAGTTCGGCATCGGCGAGCGCTGGCGGCCGGGGATCGGCCTCATGCAGGCGATCGGCGTGGCGGTCGCGATCCACCAGATCGGCTTCAACTGGGACGCCTTCTACCGCGCGCGCGCCGAGACCAGACCGGTCGCCGTCGCGTCCGCGATCGCGATCGTCGCGTTTCTCGCGATCGCGCTGCCGCTGCTGGCGGCCCAGGGCCTGCGCGGACTCGCCATCGCGACGCTGCTCGTGGAGGGCGTGAACTTCACGCTGCGCATGTACTACCTGCGGCGGCTGTTTCCCGACTTCCGCTTCCTGCGCCACGCCGCCCGCGCCCTGCTGCCGAGCCTGCCGGCGGTCGCGATCGTGCTCGCGCTGCGCGCGGCGCTCGGCGAGGAGGCGACGCTGCCGGCGGCGCTCGCGATGCTGGCGCTCTACGTGCTGACGACGCTCGCCGCGACCGCGCTGATCGAGCGCCGGCTGCTGCGCGAGATGCTCGGCTACCTGCGCCGGCGCCCGCGGCTCGACGCGGTCGCCTGAGGCCGAGCGGAAGCTCGCGGGCTCCGACCGCGCGGGTGTCGGCGCCCGCGCGCCGTCACAGCTCGCGCTCGTAGACGTACATCACGGCGCCGTCGGGTCCCCCTTCGCGGTTCGTGAAGCCGAAGCTCTCGTAGAGCGCGCGGGCGGCGCGGTCGTCCTCGCTCGTGCCGAGATCCATGTAGCTGGCGCCCTCGGCGCGCGCGAGCTCGATCGCGGCGGACATGATCGCGCGTCCGAGGCCCTGCCCGCGGCGCTCGGGGACGACGTACAGCTCGGCGAGATAGCACTCGAGCGTCTCGGTCCAGATCGCCGGGCGGAAGCGCAGCACCGCGAGCCCGTCCGGCCCCGAGCCGCCGAGCAGGACGGTCGCATCGCCGGCGGCGATCAGGTGGCGCATGCGGTCGGCCAGTGCACGCGGGCCCGGCGTGAAGTCGGCGTACTCCGTGTTGAAGTCGTGCAGAAGCCGGCCGATCGCGTCGGCGTCGGCGCTGTCGGCTCTGCGCACGCTGAGATCGGCCATCGTCACGCCTCCGGGACGGCAGGCAGCTCGAATCGCCGGAACACGTCCGGCCAGACGAACGCCGTGATCGGTCCGACATCATCGCCGCTGAGCGCGAGCACCTCCAGCGAGCCGTTGGGCGCGCCGGTCGTGCATGTACGACGCGATCGACGGCGTACGCGCGCGCGGCGCCGCTGGCGCCGCTGGCGCCGCTGGCGCCGCTGGCGCCGCGGCCGCCGCGGTCGTCGTTGACGACGGCGAAGCGACCGGCGAGCGGGCCAGCTGCACGCGCTGGAGGGCGTCGCCCGGCGCTCCGCGCTCGCCGAGCGGAAGCGCTGCGAGCGCGATGGGTGAACGCGTCCCCGACGACGATCCGCGGCGGACCCTCGCGGGCGCGGTCGTGGCGATCGGCGCTTCCGTCGTTCGAGCGGACGTCCTCGTGGCTTCGCACGTCGCTTGAACGCTCGTCCGGCCGCAACCCGTGAAGCGCAGCGCGACCACTCGTCGTCGACGGCCCTGTTCGATCGGGCGCAGGCCGAGCTGGGCGAGGATCGGCCACAGCGTCCGCGCGGCGGCCGCATTCCGGAGGTCGCGGTCGGCGGCGGGGGTTGTGGCGATTTCGGCCACGTGGTGGACGCAACGTCCACCCCCCACCCGAACGCGCGACGTCGGCGAGCCCGCGCCGCGCGCGCTCCCTGGAGGCGCGAGGCAGACGGCGTGTGCGCCGGCGCGTCCCCGCCGGCCGCCCACCGCGCCGGGCGTGCCCCGGAACGCACCGCAGGCGGCGTTCCGCGCTACTGGGCGGCGGCCAGCAGGAGCGCCATGAGCGACAGGTGCACCTCGCGCTCGATCTTCGGATAGATCGCCGGCACCGGCTGAAAGCCGCCCTCGCCGTCGGCGTCGCTGCCGCACTCGAGCGTGTAGGAGATGACCCGCTGCGCCGGCGGCTCGGGCTGGAACTGCAGGCTCGCGGCGAAGTCCGACGACGTGCCGGTCGTCGGATACAGCGCCAGCGACGGCTCCACGTCATAGCGGGAGCGCGCCCGGGCGCGCGGTTCGCCGCCCGCCGCCTCCAGGATCGCGTCGCGCATCGCCGCGCCGATGCGCACGTGCTCGTCGCGCAGCGTCGCAGGGATGAACTCGCCGTACGGGCCGCCCGGCGCGCCGTCGCGGCGCCCGTCCCAGGCCGGGTTGCGGAAGTTCTGCGACGGGTCGCGCGTCTGGTTGTCGTCCATCCCCCAGGGAAAGAGGATCTTGCGGCTGAACGAGTGCACGTCGACGTAGAACTCGATCCGCCGGTCGCGCAGGACGCCGGCGACGTTGCGCGATTCGGGCTCGGACGCCACGGACGGGCCGATGTAGACCTGGAAGTCGCACGGATCCTTCGAGGCCGAGACGGCCGCGTCGCCGGCGTCGTCGTAGTAGCGCTCGAAGTCCCACGCGACGTCGTGGTTGCGATTGAGGTCGACGCCGACGCAGGACGAGCCCGGCGGCGGCGGGCGGCGGTTCTTGCGCCACAGCGCGTTCGCCGGCGCGGCCTGCGTGAACGCGCGCCCGTCGGGGTTCGAGAGCGCGACGACGTGCAGCTCGAGGCGCTCGACGATCCGCCGGACGTCGGCGGCGGCGATCGCCGCCGCCGGGTAGCCGATCCGGCCCCCGGCAGCGCGCGTGTCGGTGAACGCGGGCACCTCGAAGGCGGTGCCGTCCACGTACGCGCGCAGCAGGCGGTCGAGCAGGCTCACCAGCGCGTCGGGCGGAACCCACTCGCGGGCGTGGACGCCGCCGGTCAGCAGCGCCGGTCGCCCGCCGCCCTCACGGGCGCCGACCGTGACCAGCGAGATGCTGCGGCCCTCGTGGCTGCGGTTGGGCAGGACCGTGCGCGTGCACAGCGACGGATGGTCGGCGGCGAGCCGCGCGAGCTCGGCCTCGATCGCGCGCACCGTCGCCGGGTAGGCCACTACTCGTCGGCCTCGGCCGCCCGCAGGCGCGAGAACAGCTCCCGGCGCTGCTCGGCAAGCTCCTCGGACGCGACGACCCGCTCGACCTCGAGCCCCCGCTCGACCAGCGCGGCGACCGCCGCGTCGGTCGCGTAGCCGGCGACCTGCCAGCGATCGTCGTCGATCCGGCGCGCGCTCGTGCGCTCGAAGTCGAGCCCCGCGACCTCGCCGAGCCGGCGCATCGGCTCGGTCGGCCCGGCTATGCGGATGAGCTGCACGTCGTTCCCCTTCCTCGCGGCGTCCAGCGTCTCACACGAGGGCGTCGGGCGCACGGAGCAGCGCGGCGACCTCCTCGGCCGAGGCGGTGCGCCGTGCCTGGATCGCCCGGCGCTCGCGCAGGGCGCGCGGCAGCCCGGCGACTCCCGCGCGGCGCCCGGCGAGCTCGACCGGCGCGAAGCGGCGCGGGCGGTTGCACCGCAGCTCGAGCAGCCAGCGGCGCGCGAGCCGCCGCGGGGCGGCCTCGGGCAGGCAGCGCACCGCGCACCACACGCTGTTGCGCGCGACGTAGTAGCGCGCGCGAACCCAGGACCGCGTCGTGGCGCCGAGGCGGTGGGTGACGCGCGCCCGCGGCACGAGCAGCGCGTGATAGCCGGCCAGGACGGCGCGGAAGGCGAGGTCGACGTCCTCGTAGTACAGGAAGAAGCGCTCCTCGTAGCCGCCGAGGGCGTCGAAGACGTCGCGTCGGAAGACCGGCGCCGCGCCCGGCGCCGCGAACACGTGGTAGGGCTCGTCGGGCAGGTCGCCGAGCGGGCGCTCGCGCAGCAGCTTGTAGGCGTAGCCCTCGGGCGTGTACTGGTCGCCGGCGCTCTCGATCAGGCCGGTCGCCGCGCTGACGAGCACGCTGCCCAGCGCCCACGTGCGATCGTCCCGCGGGGCCGCGGTGAGCTGCGCCAGCCAGTCGGGTGCGGGCGTCGCGTCGGAGTTCAGGACGCACACCCAGGGCGCCGACGTCGCGCGCACGCCGCGGTTCGCGCCGCCGGCGAAGCCGAAATTGCGCCCGAGCGCCAGCGCGCGGACGCCGGGGTGGCGTGCGCGCAGCAGCGCCAGCGAGCGGTCGCGCGAGCCGTTGTCGGCGACGACGACCTCCTCGGGCGCAAGCGACTGCCGCGCCAGCGCGGCGAGGCACGCCGGCAGCAGCCGCTCGCCGTTGAAGTTCACGATGACGACCGCGACGCCCGAGCTCACGGCGGCGAGCCGCCGGCGGCGGGGTCGAAGCGCGCGATGAACGCGTCGACGTCCGGGCTGCTGATCAGCTCGACGTGCTGCTTGACCTTCTCCGTCGGCCAGTCCCACCAGCGGATCCGCAGCAGCGCCTCGACCTGCTCGTCGCTGAAGCGCCGCCGGATCTCGCGCGCCGGGTTGCCCACGACGATGGCATACGGCCGCACGTCCTTGGCGACGACGGCCTTCGTCCCCACGACGGCGCCGTCGCCGATCGTCACGCCCGACATCACCGTCGCGCCGTTGGTGACCCACGTGTCGCTGCCGACGACGATGTCGCCGCGGCCGTGGGTGAATCCGTCCTCGTGCGCGCCGGGCAGGTCGAGCATCGCGCGCAGGCCGTACTGCGAGACCCACTCGGTGCGGTGCAGGCCGCCGACGTAGAAGTCCGCGTCGGGGGCGACCGAGGCGAAGTTGCCGATGATCACGCGCCCGGTGTCGCCGGCGTACTTGACGACGTTGGGCGCGTAGTAGCTCATGTTGCCCATCACGAGCGTGCCGTCGGCGAGGTGCTGCTGGACGCGCTCCTGCAGCGCGACCGAGCTCTCGGCCCGGTTGAGCGAGCGCCGCAGGCGCTCGATCGCCTCGAGGCGGGCCTTGGCGTCGCGCGCCTTGTGCACGACCCGCCGGGCCTGCCGGGCGGCGCGTCGGGCAGGGCTGGGCATCGCGGCCAGTGTAGAAGGGTCGCTCGGCGCGCAGGCGCCGAAGGGCAAGCGCGCGGCCCGTCGGTACGCTCGCGTCGATGGCCGCAGATCACGCCCTCGCCGACCTCTACGAGGTCAAGGCGCAGACCTACGCCGCGTTCGGCAACGGCGCGATCGCGGCGCACGCCCGGCGCCTGCTGCCGCCGGGCGGCCGGGTGCTCGACGTCGGATGCGCGTCCGGCGGCCTGCTGGCGCTGCTGCGCCCGCACGCCGCGCACCTCGCCGGGGTCGAGCTGTCGCCGAGCGCCGCGCGCGCGGCCGCCCGCGTCGCAGACCGCGTCGTGTGCGGCGCGCTGGAGGACCCGCAGCTGCCGTTCGAGCCGGCCTCCTTCGACCTCGTCGTGCTCGCCGACGTGCTCGAGCACCTCGTCGATCCCGCCGCCGGCCTCGCCCGCGCGGCGGGCTGGTGCCGTCCGGGCGGCGCCGTGCTCGTGAGCGTTCCGAACGTCGCGCACTGGCAGGCGCGCCTGACGCTCCTGCGCGGTCGCTGGCCGCAGCGCGCCAGCGGGACGTTCGACGCCGGCCATCTGCGCTGGTTCACGCGCGAC
>DASZOA010000272.1:0-3074 GCA_035551055.1 Solirubrobacteraceae bacterium | reverse complement strand
TGCAGCTGCTCGGCGACGGACTGCGCGACGAGCTTGGCGTCGAGCTCGGGGCGCTTGATCTCGAGGATGTTGACCTTGATCTGCTTGCGCGTGATCCGGTGCAGGTCCTTGCGCAGCGCGTCGACCTCCGAGCCGGACTTGCCGATCACGATGCCCGGCCGCGCGGTGTGGATGTTGACCTCGACCTCGTTTGCGTCCTTGCGGATCGTGATGTCCGACAGGCCGGCGTGGGCGAGCTTGCGCGTGATGTGGTTGCGGATCGCGATGTCCTCGGCCAGGTAGTCGTCGAACTGCTTCTCGTTGAACCAGTTGGACTTCCAGTCGTGGATGTAGCCCACGCGCATCGACTCGGGATGAACCTTCTGACCCATCTAGCGCTCCTCTCCGTCCGTCGGCGTCAGCGTGATCGAGAGGTGGCTCGTCCGCTTCTGGATCTTCGTGGCACGACCCATGGCGCGCGGGCGGAAGCGCTTCAGCGTCGGCCCCTCGTCGGCCTTGATGGCGAGGATGCGAAGCTCCTCGCCGATCAGCTCGTGGTTGTGCTCGGCGTTGGCAACCGCCGACTCGAGCAGCTTGGACCAGTCGCGCGCGACGTCGCGGCTGGCGTGCGCGAGGATCGCGCGCGCCTCGGGCACCGACTTGCCGCGGATGTGATCGCACACCAGACGCGCCTTGCGCGCCGACGTGCGCACGTACTTCGCGTGCGCGCGGACCATCGGTGGCGCGTCGCCGTAGTCGCGCGCGGCGCGCCTGGGCTTGGCGGCCGGCGCCGGCGGCGGCGCCTCGTCGGCCGTGCGGCGCGTGCGGCGCGGCCGGGGCGGCGCGGCGGACTCGGCCTGGGCGGCGGGCGCGGCGGCCGGCTCGGGCTCTGCGGCGGCCGGCGGCTCCGGCTCGTCGGCGCCCGGCGCGGCCGGCGCTGCGGCGGCCGGCTCGTCGGCCGCGGTCGCCGCCGCGGCGACCTCCTTGTCGACGCCGGTCGCCTGCGCCGCGGTCCCCTCGGCCTTCGACTTGCGCAGTCGCCGCCTGGGCTTCGGCTTGGCCTCGCGCTCGGCGTCGGCCGCAGCCTCGACCGCGGCGGCCTCCTTGGCCTCCTTGGCCTCGACCTGGTCCTTCTGCGGATCGTCGGGCTGCCCCTGGCTGGGCGTCGCCGGCTTGCGCGGGCTCATCGCACCTTCCCGCTGCCGGCGTGTCCGCGGTACAGCCGCGTCGGCGCGAACTCGCCGAGCTTGTGACCGACCATCGACTCGGAGATGAAGACGGGGACGTGCTTGCGCCCGTCGTGGACGGCGATCGTGTGGCCGACCATCTCGGGGAAGATCGTCGAGGCCCGCGACCACGTCTTGAGCATCTGCTTGGAGTTGGAGGCGTTGAGGGCCTCGACGCGCGCCATCAGGCGCTCCTCGACCCACGGCCCCTTCTTTGACGAACGGCTCACTGCTCACCCACTGCGTCTTACCTCTTCTTCCCACGCCGCCGACCGCGCACGATGTAGCGGTCGGAGGGCTTGTTCTTCTTGCGCGTGCGGTAGCCGAGCGTCGGCACGCCCCACGGCGTCACCGGGTGGCGGCCCGCGGTCGTCGAGCCCTCGCCGCCGCCGTGCGGATGGTCGACGGGGTTCATCGCCGTGCCGCGCGTCTGCGGGCGCACGCCCATCTGGCGCCTGCGCCCGGCCTTGCCGACCTTGACGTTCTGGTGGTCGGCGTTGCCGATCGTGCCGATCGTGCCGCGGCAGGTCTCGCGCACGAGGCGCGTCTCGCCCGAGGGCAGGCGCAGCGTCGCCGTGCCGGCGTCGCGGGCCATGAGCTGGACGCCGGTGCCGGCCGAGCGTGCGAGCTGGCCGCCGCGGCCGGGCTGAAGCTCGACGTTGTGCACGACCGTGCCGATCGGGATGCGGCTCAGCGGCAGGCAGTTGCCGGGCGTGATGTCGGCGTCCTCACCCGAGGAGACCGTCATGCCGACGCGCAGACGCTGCGGCGCGAGGATGTAGGCCTTCTCGCCGTCGACGTAGTGCAGCAGCGCGATGTACGCCGACCGGTTGGGGTCGTACTCGATCGCGGCGACCTTCGCCGGCACGCCGTCCTTGGTCCGCTTGAAGTCGACCTTGCGGTACAGCCGCTTGGCGCCGCCGCCGCGGTGGCGCGCGGTCTTGCGCCCGCGGGCGTTGCGCCCGCCGGACTTCGTGAGCCCCTCGACGAGCGACTTCTCTGGCCGGTCCGTCGTGACCTCGGCGAAGTCGGGATAGGTCGCGAAGCGACGGCCGGGGCTCGTGGGCTTGGGCTTGCGGATGGGCATCGGATCGTCGCCTTTCAGCCCTCGAGGGACTCGAGGCCCTGGAAGATCGGGATGGAGTCGCCTTCGCGCAGCTGCACGATCGCCTTCTTCCAGGCGCGCGTGCGGCCGTGGATCGCCCCGCGGCGCTTGGGCTTGGACTTGACGCTGAGCGTGCGCACGTCGACGACCGCGACGTCGAAGAGCGCCTCGACCGCCTGGCGGATCTGCGTCTTGTGCGCGTCGGGATGGACGCGGAAGACGTACTTGTTGGCCGTCGCGAGCACGTAGGACTTCTCCGAGACGACGGGGCGGATGACGACCTGGCTGGGATCCATTCAGGCCTCGACCTCCTCGGGCGTGCGCTCGCCCTTGGCGCGGGCGGTCAGCGCGGCGAGCGCCTCCTGCGAGCAGATGACCGACGCCGCGCCGATGAGATCGGCGATGCCGACCATCGAGGCCGACAGCACCGAGACGCGGGCGAGGTTGCGAAACGACAGCGCGGCCCGCTCCTGGCCGTCGGCGAGCACGACGAGGATCGGCTCGTCGAGCCCGGCATCGGCGAGCAGCGCGGCGGCCTTCTTCGTCGCGGGCGCGTCGAACGGCTTGGGGTCGAAGACGGCGATCGAGCCGCGCGCGGCATGCACCGACAGCGCGCTGCGCAGCGCGGCGCGCCGCTCCTTGCGGTTGACCTTGAAGGTGTAGTGGCGCGGCGAGGGGCCGAAGATCGTCCCGCCGCCGGTCCACAGCGGCGAGCGCGTCGAGCCCGCCCGGGCGCGGCCGGTGCCCTTCTGGCGCCACGGCTT
>DASZOA010000271.1:0-3975 GCA_035551055.1 Solirubrobacteraceae bacterium | reverse complement strand
GCGGTGAGCCGTCCTCGCGCGTCGTCTCGACGGCCGTCACGACCTGCTCGAGCGGCGTCGCGAGCAGCTCCCGCGGCGAGTCGAAGCCGAGCATCCGGGCCGCGGCCTCGTTTGCGTAGATCAACGAGCCCTCGGCAAGCTGGACGGTGACGGCCTCGGCGAGCGTCGACAGCGCCGCCGTCAGCTGCGCCTCGATCGTCTCGAGCTCGGAGAACAGCCCGGCGTTGTCGAGCGCGAGCGCGGCGCGCCCGGCGAGCACCTTGGCGAAGTCGAGGTCGTGCTCGCCGTAGCGGCGATCGGAGTTCGCCGTGGTGATCAGCGTGAGCGTGCCGAGCCTGCGCCCCCGCGCCCGCAGCGGCACGACGATCGCCGAGCGCGCGCCGAGCGCGCGCAGGCGCTCGAGGTCCTGCGCGTCGGTCGCGATCTGTCGCAGCACTGCGTCGTCCAGGGCCAGCAGGCGGGGTTGCTCGGGGTTGCCGAGCTCGTCCGCCGTCGCCGGCGGACGGGCGGCGATCGCCGCCGTCTCCTGCTCGGCGCGAGGGCCGGCGACGCGCACGCCGAGGCGCTGCAGGCTGCCGCCGCTGACGGCGTCGACGATGCAGATGTCGGCGACGGCCGGCACGACGAGGTCGTTGAGGCCGGCGATCGTGTCCGACAGGCTGCGCGTACCGTCGGTGATCTCGGCGAGCGCCGCCAGCAGCGCGAAGCGCTCGCGGTCGCGGTGCACCTGCACACGGCCGAGGGCCGCGAGCACGGCGAGCACGCTGACGGCCGTCACGATGAAGACGCGGTAGACGTACGCGTCCTCGAGCAGCTCGTCCCGCCCGGCGCCGCTGACCACGACGATCAGCACGGATATCGCGCCGACGACGACGACGTCGCGCGGCGTCCCGAACAGCGCGGTCAGCAGCGGCGCGAGGACGACGAAGCCGACCAGGACCGTCGAGGGCTGCAGGGCGAAGTCGACGACGGCGAGCAGCGCCGCGACCGACAGGCCGGGGGCGAGCGCGAGCACCCGGTCGGCGCGCGGCGCCGAACGGTGCCTCTCCGACGGCGACGACGTCACAGGGCGATGATGAGGCTCGCCGCGGCTCGCGGCAAGCGTCGTGCCGGCGCCCGCCGCTCCTGCCGTTGCAAGACCGCGTGCGTACGACGCGAGCTTGCAGATCGCCCGTTAGGTTGCCGAGCAGATGTCCGCCTACGAGCGACAGATCCGCGCACGCCACCTTCCGGCCGCCCGGCGCCGGGCCCAGGGCCAGCCGGTGGCGCCGCCGCACGCCGCCGAGCTGCCGCCGGACGCGCGCAACGTCATCGAGTTTCGCAACGTCTGCATGCACTATCCGGCCGGCGACATCGGCCTCGACGGCGCGACCTTCAACGTCCGTCGCGGCGAGTTCGTGTTCATCGTCGGCTCGACCGGGTCGGGCAAGTCGACGATCATGCGCCTGCTGATCAAGGAGCGCGAGCCGACATCGGGCACGATCCGCGTCGCGGGGCGCAACCTCGCCGACATCGAGCACAAGAAGGTCCCGTACTACCGCCGCAACATCGGCGTCGTCTTTCAGGACTTCAAGCTGCTGCCCAACCGGACCGTGTACGACAACGTCGCCTACGCGCTCTCGGCGACCGGCGCGCGCCGCAGGGAGATCCGCGCCAAGGTTCCCGACGTCCTGCGCCTGACGGGGCTGTCGACGAAGCTGCACAACTATCCCGACCAGCTGTCGGGCGGCGAGCAGCAGCGCGTCGCGGTCGCCCGCGCGTTCGTCAACCACCCGCCGCTCCTGCTCGCCGACGAGCCGACCGGCAACCTCGATCCGCACACGTCGCTGGGGATCATGCAGCTGCTGTACCGGATCTACCGCGCCGGCACGACCGTCCTCGTGGCGACGCACGACTCGCACATGGTCGACCGCATGCGCCGGCGCGTCATCGAGCTGCAGGGCGGCCGGATCGTCCGCGACGAGGCCACCGGCCTGTACGCCCAGCGCGACCAGACGACCGACGAGTTCTCCGACATGCTCGACCACGCCTACGGCGAGCTCGGCCGCGACCAGCCGCCCGGCCTCGACGCGCTGCAGCGGCAGCCGCCCACGACGCAGCTGGACGGTCCCGGCGACGGCGGCTGGCGGAATCACCGGTGAACTTCCCGTTCTTCCTGCGCGAGGTCAGCCGCTCGCTGCGGCGCGACGCCGGTCCGCCGTTCGCGGCGATGGCCTCCGTGCTCGTCACGATGCTCGTGCTCGGCGTGTTCATCCCGATCGTGCAGGCGACCAACGGCGCGGCCGACGAGGTCCGCGGGAAGGTCCTCGTCGACGTCTTCCTCAAGACGACCGCGACCGACGCCGAGGCCGAGCGCGTGCGCCGCAAGCTCACCCAGGACACGCCCTACGTCGGCAACGTCGTCTACGTCTCCAAGGCCGAGGCCTATGCCAAGGAGCGCAAGCAGAACCCCGAGGCCTACGCGCTGCTGGGATCCAACCCGCTGCCCGACACGTTCCGCGTGACGCCGAACGAGCCGGGCAACGTCGGCAAGCTGCGCGACGCGCTCGCGCCGGTCACGGCCAGCGGCGAGCGCGCGGTGATCGACCCGGCGATCGACGAGGTCAAGAACCGCCGCGACGAGACGAACAAGATCCTCGCCGGCACGCGCGTCGTGAAGCTCAGCATCGGCTTCCTCGCCGCCCTGCTGATCCTCGCCTCCGTCCTGCTCATCTCCAACACGATCCGCCTGTCGCTGCTGGCTCGGCGCCGCGAGGTCGCCGTCATGAAGCTCGTCGGCGCGACGGACTGGTTCATCCGCTGGCCGTTCGTGCTCGAGGGGGTCTTCGTCGGCGCGATGGGCGGCGTGCTGGCGATCCTGCTGCTGCTCGTCGCCAAGGTCGCGTTCATCGATCCGTTCAAGGCCGAGTTCTCGCTCATCACCGCGACCGAGACGATCAACTTCGGCGTGCTCGTCGCGATCCTGCTGGTCGCCAGCGTCGCCGTGTCGGCGGCCGGCTCGGGCCTGTCGCTGCGGCGCTTTCTGCGCGTGTAGCTGTCACACTCCCGGCGGCTTGTCTCGTCGTCCACGGGGAATCGGTGCGCTGGCGCTCGCGCTGCTCGCGGCGGGCGCGTGCGCGCCCGCCGCCGGAGCGGCGAGCCCGGCCGCGGGCACGCTGTCGCCGGATGCGTCCGGCGCGGGCGCGCTCACATGGAGCGGGTCGGTCCGGCCCGGCACCGAGACGCTGCTCGCCGACCAGGGCGCGCGCTGCTTCGGCGCCGACGGCAGGCCCGCGGCGGCGTCGGGCTGCGACGTCTTCGCACTCGACGTGGCGGTGCCGCCCAACTTCTACTCCGACCATCCCGGCGCCGTGAGCATCGCGGCGAGGCGCTTCGGCCCGCTCGCCGACCTCGACCTCTACGTCTACCGCCGCAACGGCGACGGCACGCGGGGCGAGTTCGTGGCCGGCGACGGCAAGCCGCTCGGCGCCGACGAGGGCGTCGGGATCGACAAGGCCGCAGGCTCCTACTACGTCGTGCTCACGCCGTACACGACGATCGGCGCGCAGTCCTACGAGGCGAGCGCGGTGCTCGTCACCCGCCGGGGGCCCTCGCTCGCCGAGCTCGAGCGCGCCGCCCCGCCGGGCGTGGAGAACTTCCGCGCGTCGCGCGATCGCTACACCTCGCACTCCGAGCCGACGATCGCGATGGACCCGCTCGACCACGACCACCTGATCGCCGGCTCGAAGATGTACGAGAACAACGAGAAGTACCTCTTCAAGGTCGGGACGTACGAGTCGCGCGACGGCGGGCGCACGTGGGAGGACCAGGGCCACCTGCCGGGCTACTGCCAGGCGCCGGGCCAGTGCGACCCCAACAACGAGGCGGCGTACCGCACGACGTCCGACCCGTCGATCGCCTTCGACGACGAGGGCAACGCGTACGCCAACCTGCTCGATGCGCCGGGCGGGACGTTCGCCTTCCACGGCTGGAACA
>DASZOA010000270.1:0-10605 GCA_035551055.1 Solirubrobacteraceae bacterium | reverse complement strand
GCGCTGCTTTCGCTTCTTGCTCCCGCGCTCTGCGGTCAGCGCGCGGCGGATCGGCGCTCCGTAGGCGCGGTCGAACTTCTCGACGAGGCCCTCGTCCAGCGCACAGTTCGGGCAGAAGCCGTCACGCTGCCACGAGACCGCTCGCGCGAGGACCTGGCTGGCGTACGTGACGCCGAACAGGTCGTGCCCGTAGTAGCTGTAGGCCGCCCACCATGCGCCGTAGTCCAGCGAGCGGCCGGCGCCCGAGTCGCTCAGCAGCCAGCCGGCGGCCATGATGGCGTCGAAGTCGTCGTAGACCGAGGGGTGGGAGCGGGTGCGGTGCGGGTAGCGACGGGGCCGCCGCCCCACGCGGAACGCCTCGCGGTAGAGCCTCCAGGTGCTCGGCGGCCCGTTGGTGACGTTGAACTGCATCGGCCCCGCACAGCAGCCGAAGAAGTTGAGCCCGTGATAGGTCGTCGGCGCCGTCGAGAACGCGGTCTCCTGACGGTGGATCGAGGCGATCAGCCGCCAGTTGACGCCATAGCGCCGTGCCGCCTCGCGGTACAGCGGCAAAAAGCGAGCCGGGGCCGCCGGCGGAACGCGTTTGCGGACGGTGCGCCGGTAGTACGCCGCCCCGCCGCGACGCGGCCCGCGCCGATGGCGGTCGGCGGCCCGCACCGGGGTCGCCTCGGCCAGCACGACCGGAGAGGGCGGCTCCGCGGCCTGCTGCGACGACGACGAGCCGACGTCCATGCCCACGGCCGTGGCGGCGCCCGCGAGCGCGACGAGGGCGGCCAGCGGCATGCGGAGCCTTCGGGCGGGGACGGCCGCCAGCGTCGGATGGACCCTTCGTGCGACGGCCGCCAGCGTCGGGCGGACCCTTCGCGCGACGGCGGCCAGCGACGCGCCGACCCTTCCCGCGACCGAGGCCGGCGACGCGCCGACCCTTCGCGCGACGGCGACCAGCGACGCGCCGACCCTTCGCGCGATGGAGGCCAGCGACGCGCGGATCCTTCGCGCGACACGACGCAGGTCACGAGCCTCCAGCCGCATCAACGGCAGGTTGCCACAGTTGTCGGCGAGCGCGCGCAGCAGGAGGCGCGCTCCGGCCTCGTCCTTCGCAGCGATGCGCGCGCGGCAGCTCCGGGAACCTCCGAGATGCGACCGGGATCCTGCGGGAGCGCCCGTCCGATACGGCAACCGCCGGTATCGTCGCCCCATGCGTCGATGTTGATGCTCGCCGGATCGTGATCGCGGCTCGCGGCGCGCGCGTCGGCTGACGGGCGCCTGGCCGCGCGCGCCCCCCTGTGCGGCGCCGGCTCATCGCCGGCGGATCGGACCCGCCGCCGTACCTCAGCCCCTCGCCGCGGCATCTCGTCCGGCCGGCACCAATGTCCGAGCTCACGCCGCGGATTCCCGACAGGACCCGCGGTCATGCAGTCGCCGTCAGCCGCGTCTGCAGCTCGGCACGCACGTCGGCGCCGATCAGCGGCGCGAACTTGAACAGGTTGTTGCCGCGCACCGCGACGACCGGCCCGGCGCGGGTGATCGCGTAGGGGGCGCCGCCGGGGACGTCGACAGGGGCCTGCACGCACTCGACGCGCCCGACGAACTCGGCCCCCTCGCCGTGCAGCGCGAGCCAGTCGCGGACCTGGCGCTCCGACTCGCGGCGACTCTCGTCGGGATCGCAGCGCGCCGCGTCGAACGGCGCCTCGGTCGAATCCCCGCCGACGGCCACGATTCCATCGCCCAGCGGCAGCCCGTAGAACGACCACCCCGATGGGAGCGACCGGCGTCGGTCGAGGAAGCAGCAGGCGAGCGTGCGGAGTGCTCCCGCCGGACGGAGCGCGAGCCGGACCTGCCGGCATCGCTGCGCGGGAGGCAACTCCAGGCCGAGCGTCGCGGCGAGCGCCCGCGTCTCGGTTCCCGCCGCGATGACCAACTGGTCGGCGGTCACCACCTCGCGTTGCGCGGTGTGCAGCCGTACGACGTCGCCGTCGCGTTCGACGCCGGCGACCAGGCGCGCGCGCGGGCGCACGCGCGCGGCGAGCAGCCTCACGGCCCCGGTCGCGTCGATCACGCCGCCGTGCGCGTCGAGGAGCGCGGGCGCTCCCGCGGGACGCAGCGGCGCGGCGAGGCTCAGGGCAGCGCCGTCGCGAGCAAAGCGCACCTCCGCCCCGGCCGCCTCCAACGCGGCCGCGTGCGCCCGCGCGTCCTCCCCGAGCACGACGCAGCCGCCGCGGTCGATGAGCGTCCGCCCCAGGTCGGCCTCCCATCGCCGCCACGCGACCTCGGCCGCCCGCGCCCGCACGACCGCCTCGGCGAGATCGTGCGTGAGGCGAAAGATCCGGCCGGGACCGGTCGACTGCAGCCGGCCCGGCGCAGGATCGAGGCAGACCACGCTCACGCCATCGCGTGCGGTCTCGAACGCGACCGCCAGGCCGACGATCCCGGCGCCGATGACCGCGACGTCGGCATGCATTGCGGGCAATCTAGTCGCTGGTTCCACGGGCGCTGTCGGTCCAGCGGCCGCATCGTTAGGGTGAGCACCAGCGATGCCCACGAGGCCCCTCCCCGTCCTCCTCGCCGTCGTCGAAGACCAGGACGCCCTCGAAGCCGTCGAGACGCAGCTCACCCAGCGCTATGGCCATGAGTACCGCGTCGAGTGCCTGCGCGACCCGGAGGCAGCGCTTGGGCTGCTGGCCGAGCTGGCCCACGACGGCGAGGAGGCGGCGCTGGTGCTCGTGGCCAAGGAGGTTCACACGACCACCGCCGACGCGCTGCTCGAGCAGGCGCGCCGGCTCCAACCGCACGCCAAACGCGCGCTCCTCGTTCCCTTGGGCGCTTGGGCAGACCCGCCGACCGCCACCGCGATCCTCGACGCGATGGCCGTGGGGCGAATCGACTACTACGTGCCCAGGCCGACGGCCTCACAGGACGAGGTGTTCCACGAGGCCATCTCCAGCTTCCTGCTGGAGTGGGCAACGGACCGGCGCATCGTTCCGCACACCGTCCACATCGTCGGCCACGAGTGGTCGGGCAGAGCCTACGAGCTGCGGGACGTCTTCCAACGCTGCGCGGTCCCGCACGACTTCTGCCTGGCCGACTCGGAGGAGGGACGGGAGCTGCTCGACAAGGCGGGCCCCGGGGCCAAGCTCCCGCTCATGGTCCTGCCCGACGGCCGGGTCCTGAGCGACCCCTCCAACACCGAGCTGGCACAGGCCGCCGGGGCCCCGCTCGACCTCGCGGAGCGCGCCTTCGACCTGATCATCGTGGGCGCCGGGCCCGCGGGCCTCTCCGCGGCCGTCTACGCGGCCTCCGAGGGGCTGCGCACCCTCGTCGTCGACGAAGGCGGCATCGGCGGGCAGGCGAGATCGAGCTCGCGGATCCGCAACTACCTGGGCTTCCCCAGGGGCGTGAGCGGCGCCCGGCTCGCCGAGCAGGCCTACGAGCAGGCCTCGGTCTTCGGGGCGACGTTCTTGCTCATGCACAGGGTGATCGACCTCGGTCGCTCGGGGGATCGGCTCGACGTGTCGCTTTCCGACGACCGGCGCGTCAGCGCCAGGGCGGTCATCCTCGCCACCGGCGCAAGCTACCGGCGGTTGGGCGTTGCCTCGCTCGAGGCCTTGAACGGCGCGGGCGTCTTCACGGTGGCACGGCGTCGGAGGCGCACGGGCTGAGGCACAAGGACGTCTACATCGTCGGTGGCGGCAACGCGGCCGGTCAGGCGGCCCTGCACCTCGCGCGCTTCGCCCGCTCGGTCACCCTGGTGGTGCGCGCGGAGTCGCTCGCGGCGGGGATGTCGCACTACCTGGTGCGAGAGGTCAAGGCCACGCCGAACGTGGAGGCGCGCAGCGGCACCGCGGTCGTCGGCGGCGGAGGCGAGGGCCGTCTGCAGGAGCTCGTGCTGCACACGAGCGCCACCGGCGAGGAGACCACCGTCCCCGCCGACGCCCTCTTCGTGTTGATCGGGGCTCGCCCTCGCGTCGACTGGCTGCCCGCCGCGATCGCCAGAGACGAGCGCGGGTTCGTGTTGACGGGTGACGACCTTCGCGACCACGCGGACTGGCCGCTCGAGCGCCGGCCGTTGCTGCTCGAGACCAGCATGCCGGGCGTGCTGGCGGCCGGAGACGTACGGCACGCTTCGGTCAAGCGCGTGGCCTCCGCGGTAGGCGAGGGATCGATCGCGATCCAACTCGTGCAGAGCATGTTCGTCGACGCGCGGCTGCACGCCCGGCGGCCGCGCGCGAGCACCGCGTAAGCCGGGATCCGGCGAGCGGGCGCCCGCCCGCCGCGCGCCGACCGAGGAGCGCGACGTGTCGTAGGGCTACGGCTCGCGCTCGCCGAGCACGATCGCCTCCGCCGCCCGCGCCGCGTCCTCGACGAGCGCGGCCACCTCGTCCGCGGGGCGTCCGAAGCGACCGAGCACGTGCGCCGAGACGACGTCGGGGTCGGTCGAGTCGGGGCGCCCGACGCCGGCCCGCACGCGCGCGAAGTCCGCCCCGCCGAGCGCCGCCTTCAGCGACTTCAGCCCGTTGTGGCCGGCGAGGCCGCCGCCGACGCGGGTTCTCACCTCGCCGAACGGCAGGTCGATCTCGTCGTGGACGACGAGCACGCGCTCGAGCGGCAGCTTGTAGGCGCCGCGCGCGGGGCCGACGGAGCGGCCGGCCTCGTTCATGTAGGTCTGCGGCAGCAGCACGGCGACGCGCGGCCCGCCCGGACCGGCCCGTCCCTCGCTCAGCAGGCCCGCGAACCTCGCCTTCGCGCGCGGCAGCCCCCAGCGCCCGGCGAGCAGGTTGGCCACCTCGAAGCCGACGTTGTGCCGCGTTCCGGCGTAGCGGGCGCCCGGGTTCCCCAGCCCGACCACGAGCCAGTCGACCGGCGCGCTCGGTCTGTCGCCGCGACCCGCCAGGCGCACGGCGAGCTGCTACTCGCCGCCGGTGCCGCCCGCGTCGGCGGGAACCTCGTCCGCGTCGGCGTCGGCGGGCGAGCCCTCGGCCTCGCCGGCGCCCTCGCCGACGATCCCGGTCTCCGCCTCGATCTCGTCGGCCTCGGCCTCGAGGCGGGGCGGCGTGAGCGTCGCGATGACCGTCTCCTCGAGATCGTCGAGCAGCGTGATGCCGGCGGGCGGGATCAGCTCGGCGAGCGTGACGGTGTCGTTGATCTCCATCCGCGACACATCGTGCGAGATCGACTCGGGGATCGCCGTCGGCAGCGCCTCGATGTTCAGCTCGCGGGTGATCTGCTCGAGCACGCCGCCGTCGCGCACGCCGGGCGACTCGTCGCCGCCGGTCAGCTCGAGCGGCACGACCGCGGCGATCGCGACGTCGAGCTTCACGCGCAGCAGGTCGACGTGCAGCGTCTCGCCGCGGACCGGGTGATGCTGAGCGGCCTTGAGGATCGCCGGTGTGCCCGTCCCGCCGTCGGAGACCTCGAGCACGGCGCCGCGGGCGGCGAGCGCGTGGCGCAGCTCGCGCGCGTCGACGCTGAACGCCATCGGCTCGGCGTCGCCGCCGTAGAGGATGCCGGGGACGCGGCCGCTGCGGCGCAGCCGGCGCGTCGCCCGCGATCCCTCGGGCTCGCGCGGGGAGATCGAGAGCTTCGTCGTCTGCGAGGACATGGCGACGGCGAAGGGTAGCGGACCGCCTGGTGGGCCTACCGCGCGAGCTGCGGCGTCGCGGCGAACAGCCGCTGCACGTCGAACCACGCGGGCTTCTTCGTCCCGTCGAAGCGCAGCAGGCCCTTCTCATGGATCGGCGGGTTCGGACGCGGGTTGCCGCCGTCCCAGTTCGGGCGCACGCGGAACTCCTGCAGCGCCCAGTACAGCGAGCCGCTGAGCCACGGCTTGGAGTTGTGGATGCCCAGGTGGTAGTTGACGAAGTCCTGCTGGTACTGGTAGGTCCCCTTCTCCTCGACCGGGCCGTCGCGGTTGGCCTCGGCGCCGAACTCCGAGATGAAGATCGCCTTGTGCGGATAGCAGGCGCGCACGGAGTCCAGGTAGTCCGACAGCGCGTCGCGGTCGGCGATCTGGCCGTTGGGCCCCGGGTACCAGCCGAAGTACTCGTTGATCCCGATCACGTCCAGGGCGGCGTACTGGGGGCGGCATCCGGCCGACGGGTAGCCGGCGACGGCGAGACCGACCGGCCGCGACGGGTCCAGCGCCTTGGCCTGGCGCACGGCCCGCTGGATGTAGTAGCTCTGCACGGGGCCGGGGCGCGCCGACAGCTCGTTGCCGATCGACCAGAGCATGATCGACGGGTGGTTCTGGTTGGCGAGGATGTTCGACTCCAGCTCGCGCGCGGCGAGCTTTCGCACGGTCTCCTGCTTGAGGTACTTCGTCTTGACGGCGTAGACCGGGATCTCCGACCAGACGAGCAGGCCGGCGCGGTCGGCAAGCTCGTGGATCTCCGGGTGCAGCGGATAGTGCGAGCGGATCATGCCGGCGCCGAGCTCCCTGGCCTGCGCGACGATCTGGGCGCGGCGCGCGCTGTCGATCGCAAAGCCCGTCCGCGGGTCGTCCTCGTGCAGGCCGACGCCGCGCACGTTCAGCGCGCGGCCGTTGAGCGTCAGCTTGCCGCCCGAGACGGCGACCGAGCGGATGCCGCTGTGCAGCCGGTAGCCCAGCACCCGCCGCCCGCCGGCGCGAACCGTGAAGCGCGCCGGGTAGAGATACGGCCTCGCCGGCGACCACAGGCGCGGCTCGGCGACCCGCAGGCGCGCGCTGAAGCGCTTGAAGTCGTGTGCGCCGACGCGGCGCGTGCCGAGGTTCAGCGCGCGGCCGCCGAAGCTGCCGCTGATCCGCACGCTCGCCGTGCTGTCGCGGTAGTTGCGCACGACGACGCGCGCGAGCACGCTGGCGGCGCACGACGCGCACGGCAGCTCGGGGCGCAGCGTCAGGCTCGTGATGTCGATCCCGTCCACACGCTGCAGGTAGACCTCGCGCAGCAGGCCGCCGTAGTTCCACCAACCGCCGGCCGGATCGCCGGACCCGGTCAGCCCCGAGGGCGGAAAGTCGGTGCGCAGACGCCGGTTGTCGACGCGCACGACGAGCCGGTTCGTGCCCCGGCGCTTGAGCGCGCGGCGCGGCAGGCGCAGGTCCCACGGCAGGTAGGCGCCCGTGTTGCGGCCGATCGGCCTGCCGTTCAGCCACACCCGCGCGCGGTAGTTGACCGACTCGAAGCGCACGAGCCAGTCCATCCGCGAGCGCCGGTCGGGCAGCCGGAAGTCCTTGCGGTACCAGCCCACGGTGCCGGTCATCGAAGCGACGGAGTTGTCGCCGACGTTCCAGGCGCTCGGAACGGTCGTCGGCGTCCAGCCGTCGCGCGAGGCCTGGCGCTGGAAGCGCTGCCGGCCGCCCTGGCCGTTGTCGAGGCGAAACAGCCACTCGCCGCCGAGCAGGTAGCGGTTGTCGGGTCCGTCCTTGTAGATCGTGCCCCGTGTGATGCCGTCGGCCGCGTGCGCGGGAACGGCGGCCGCGAGGACCGCAAGCAGGACGAGCGTGGGTGCGAGCAGGCGGCGCATGGTTCGCGGGGCACAACACCGCCTGGCCCCGCGAGTTGTGCCGACGACGCCGACTACGTCGAAGGACAGCTCGACTGGCGCCCGATCGGGGCTGTGACGCGCAGGAGGCTAACGGTCATCCCGGCGACGACGTTGCCGTCGCGCCGCACCAGGACGCACTGCACCGTCGTCAGCCGGCCCGGCGTGAACCACACGACGCGGGTGAAGCTCGTCCTCGACGTCAGCGCGTGGGCGGTCTGCGACTGGTAGAGCGCGACCTTCAGGTCGCCGCTGCTGCGCAGACGCTCGGCGTTGCGCCGCACGAGCGCGGTGCAGTCCGGATCGCCGCAGCCCTCCAGCCGCCGCAGCATCGCCGCCGCGTCGCCGCGCGCCTGGTCGCGCAGCAGCTCGACTACGGCCGCGCGCTCGACGGCGTCGCTGTTGAGCCAGCGCGCGACGAGGAAGCTGACGCCGAGGAACGCCACGACGGCGACGGCGATGAGCAGCGGACGCTTCACGCGCCCATTCTGGCCGCCGGATCTGCGCCCGGCGCCGACCGCGCCCTCAGCCGGCCTGGTGGAAGTCGTCGCCGTTGAGCTCGAGGAAGCGCTTGATCGACGCGTCCTGGTGGTCGAGCCACTCGGCGGTGCGGCGGGCGTGCTCGGCGGCGCGCTCCTCGAAGTCCTCAAGGCAGGTCGCGGGATCGTCGGACAGCTGGTAGACGTGCGCGAGATCCTGCTGGGCGCAGACGATCCCCAGCGGCGGGCGGCCGTGCGCGAGCGTGCGCGCGCCGCAGACGGCGGCGACGAGCAGGCGCCGCTCGGGCGCCGACAGCGCCACCGGCATGAGTCGGTGGGCGGGCAGCCTGACGTCGAGCTCGATCGAGCGGTCGACCGCGACGTCGCCGCCGGTTGCCGCGGCGAGCGGACCGGCCCAGATCGCGAGCACGTTGTCGGCTGCGACGATCGCGTCGCGCAGCGCCTTGGCCTGCGCCGCGTAGAGCTCCTCGGCCTCGTCGCGCGAGCCCGCGTCGGCGAGATCCAGATCGCACGGCACGCGCAGCAGCTCGGAGGCGCCGACGGCCGATCCGGCGCCGCGCCCGCCGTTGGTGACGTAGGTCTGCAGCGTGCCGAGGTCGCGGCGGCCGTGGAAGATGACCGTCAGCGCATCCGACAGCGGCAGGTCGGCGACCTTCAGCGCGACGGCGGCGGTGGCCTGCGTGTCGGTGAGCGCGCGCTGGAGCAGTTCGTCTGCATCGGTCATGGTCAATCGCTTCCGTGGCGGTGACTCATGGTGACGGGCTGGGGGTACTCTCCGCAACCATGAAGCTTCTCTACAAGCCGTTCGGGATCGTCGTCGGCATCATCGCCGGCATCCTCGCGCGGCAGGTCTTCAACCAGGTGTGGGGCCGCATCGACGAGCGCGAGCCGCCGAAGCCGACGACCGAGGAGTCCAGCTGGGGCCGCGTGCTCGGCGCAGCAGCGGTGCAGGGCGCGACCTTCGCGGTCACCAAGGCGGCCGTCAACCGCAGCGGCGCCAAGGGCTTTCACTGGCTCACGGGGATCTGGCCGGGCGAGAAGCGACCCGAGAAGGAATAGCTACCCGGCGCGCAGGACGTAGCCGCGCCGCGCGAGGATCGCGAGGTCGTCCTCGAAGGCGGCGAAGTCGCGTGCCCTGAGGTGCGCGAGCGGGACGCCGTTGGGTCCGTTGCGCCGCAGCCAGCTGCGCAATGTCGCCGGACCGACGCGCTCGGCGGCCTCGGTGGTCAGCGCGAGCAGGATCGGCAGCTCGGGCCGGTGGTCGAGCTCGTCGGCGATGACGGCCAGCGGGTCGACGGCGAGCACCTCGCACAGCTCCTCGTCGGAGAGCCCGAGGCGCTCCATGAGCTTCGCGGCGCGGGCGCCGGCCGCGCGCGTCATCGGCGCCGCCCGGCGTCGCGGGGACGCAGGCGCGGCCGCTCGGCGTCGCCGCCGGTCAGCCTGGCGGCCTCCCAGCGGCCGACGTACTTGCCGGCCAGCTCGGTCAGCCGCCGCCAGTTGAGGAAGCGGTGGGCGAGCGCGCTGTGACGATCGCGCGGGATGTCGTGCCACCAGTCCGACCCCAGCTCGCGCAGCGTCGGCGCGCCGACCGGCGCGAAGCGCCCGAGCTCGCGGTACTCCTTGCGCTGGCGGCGGAAGATCTGGGCCGGGCCGGTCCGCCAGGCGTGGGACATGTCGACCCACAGCTCGCGCGCGAACGCGATCGTCCAGCCCGCGCGCAGCACGCGTAGGGCCCACTCCTTGTCCTCGGCGGCGACGAGCTCCTCGTCGAAGGGGTGCTCGCGCCACGCGGCGGCGCGCCACGTCGAGCCGTGGTTGGAGAACCCCCAGTGCGGGTCGGTCGCGACGTCCTCGACGCGCTGGTAGCGGACGGCGCCCGGGGGCGCCGGGCTGCCGTCGGGCCAGACGAGCGCGCCGTTCGTCGCGGCGACGTCCCGGCGGTCGTAGAGCGCCAGGCTACGCGCGATCCAGTCCGGACGCGGCAGCCGGCAGTGCGCCGACAGCGCCGCGTGGACGTCGGCGCTCGCCTCGGCCGCCGCGACGTTGAGCGCATAGCCGTAGCTGAAGTCCTCCGGCGCGATCTCGATCAGCCGGTCGCACCAGCGCCGCGCGATCTGCACCGTGCCGTCGCTCGAGCCCGAGTCGATCACGATGAGCTCGGCGGGCACGGTCTGCTCGCGCACCGACGCGAGCGCGCGCTCGATCGTGCGCGCCTCGTCCTTGGCGCGGACGATCACGCTGACGGGCGGGGGCATGCGGCGACGGTAGCGCGCTGGCGCGGCGCGCCGGCGAGGCTCGGGACGACCGGTCGTGCGCCGAGCTCGAAGCCAAGCCCGGCCAGGGAGCTGCCGGACGTGACGGCGGGCACCGCCCGCGTAGCGTCCGGACGCTGGGCGCCAGCAGGCGCACGGCGTGCAGGACTGCGCGGCCGCGATCGCCCCCGCCTTGCGTCTCCTCGACGTCAGAACAGCTGGTTCTCGCCGCCGAACACGTCGCTGACCGAGCTGTCGCTGAAGATGCTGCGGATCGCGTCGGTCAGCTTGTCCGCGCAGGAGAGCACGTGGACGTTGTCGGGCGCGCCCGCGCG
>DASZOA010000269.1:0-3207 GCA_035551055.1 Solirubrobacteraceae bacterium | reverse complement strand
TCGACCGAGTCCTCCTCGGGCGCGTCGCGGGCGACGACGTACTCGGCGTCCTCGCTGTCGGACGGGTTCTCGAGCAGGTGGGTCTCGCGCGGCGGGACGTAGACGAGGTCGCCCGGCTCGAGCGCGAGCGAGTGCTCGAGGCCCTCGCCCCAGCGCACGTTCAGGCGCCCCGACAGCATGTAGACCGCCGACTCGCAGTCGGCGTGGTAATGCGGCCGCGACTGGGCGCCGGCCGGCACGCGGAAGACGCCCATGTAGATGTTGTTGGCCCCGGTGGTGGCCTGCGAGACCTCGGCGCCGCCGACGACGCCGCGCGGGACGAGATGGGGGGGACCGGGCTTGACGACCTGCATGCCCGAAGAGTACTCGCCAGCCCGATTGTCGGAAACGCGCAGGCCGCAACTCGACGTTCTGAGGGCGCGCGTCGAGTCGCAGGGAATCGGGCCCGCCTCCCGACCTCACGGCGCGCGAGCTCGCGGCCGCGCCTCGGACTACATCGTCATTCCGGTGAACTGGCCGCCGGTCACGTTCAGCGTCTGCCCGTGGACGTAGTTCGACCACGGCGAGCAGAGGAAGAAGATGCCGCCGGCGGCCTCCTCGGGCGTCCCGGGGCGCCCGAGCGGGATCACGTAGGAGGACGTCGCCCGCATCTGCTCGGGGATGCCGAGCTGGATCGTCTCGCCGCCGATCTGCATCGTGTTGTCCTCGACCTTCGGCGCGGTCAGGCGCGTGTCGATGAAGCCGAAGGCGACCGCGTTGACGTTGATCTTGAACTGGCCCCACTCCTTGGCCAGCGTCTTCGTCAATCCGACGACCGCGGCCTTGCCGGCCGCGTAGTTGGCCTGGCCCGCGTTGCCCATCGTGCCGGAGATCGAGGAGACGTTGACGATCTTGCGAAAGACCTCGACGCCCTCCTCGCGCTCCTTCTTGGCGGGCTCGCGCAGGTGCGGCGCGGCGGCGCGGACGACGCGAAACGGGACGACCGCGTGGATGTCGAGCATGCGCTGAAAGGCGTCGTCGGTCATCTTGTGCACCGCGCCGTCGATCGTGTAGCCCGCGTTGTTGACGATGATGTCGAGCTTGCCCCACGCGTCGATCGCGGTCTCGACGAGCTCTTCGCAGGCGCCGGGCAGGGTCAGGTCGCCGGCGTGGACGACGGTCTCGCCGGCGATCTGCGACGCCGTCTGCTCGGCCGCGTCGGCGTCGAGGTCGTTGACGAGGACCTTCGCGCCGTGCTCGCTGAGCAGCTCCGCGGTTGCGCGGCCGATGCCCCGCGCCGAGCCGGTCACGATCGCGACCTTGCCGTCCAGCACTCCCATTGACCGCGCTCCCTGTCGTGAATCCGTACCCGCCGCGCGCACGATAGCGACGGCTGACTGGCCAGTCGGTCATGGCCTCGAGGCCCGGCACGTCGGTCGGCGCGTAGGCTGCAGCGCGTGATCGCCCTCGTGACCGGAGCGTCGAGCGGGATCGGCGCGGCGACGGCGCGGCGGCTCGCGCGCGAGCCCGGCGCGCGCCTGATCCTCGTCGCGCGGCGCGAGGAGCGACTGCGCGAGCTGGCCGCGGAGCTCGGCGGAGATGCGCTCGTGATCGCCGCCGATCTCACCGACGCCGACGCGCCGACTGGCATCGCGGCGGCCGTCCAGGCCGAGCACGGGCGACTCGACCTGCTCGTCAACAACGCCGGCGCGGCCTGGCGGGGCACGTTCGCCGAGGCCGGCTGGGAGAACGTGCGCCGCCACATGGAGCTGAACTTCGACGCGCAGCTGCGCCTCACCGAGGCGCTGCTGGCGCTGCTGCGGCGCAGCGCGCCGAGCGCGATCGTCAACGTCGCCAGCACCGCCGCGCGAGTGTCGCGAGCGGGCTCGGGCGCCTACTCGGCCAGCAAGTTCGCGCTCGCCGGGTGGAGCGACGCGCTGCACCTCGAGGAGCGCGCGCACGGCGTCCACGTCGGGCTGGTGCTGCCGGGCTACATCGCGACGGAGGGCTTTCCACAGCGCGGGCTCGTCGACCGGCGCCTGACGCGCTGGATCGTCTCCACCCCCGAGAAGGTCGCCGAGGCGATCCTCGACGCGGGCCCGGGCGGGCGGGCGGAGCGCTACGTGCCGCGGCCGTACGGGCTCGCCGCCGTCGCACGCGTCGTGCTGCCGAGCGCGACCCGCTGGGTCGTGCGCGCCGGCCGGCTCCCGCTCGCGCCGGCGACCGCGACCGACGCCGAGCGCTGAAGCGGCGCCGGGTCGCGAACCATCTACAGTGCGCCGGTGCCGTACGAGACGCTGCGCTACGAGGTCGCCGACGCGGTCGCGACGATCGCGCTCGACCAGCCCGAGACGCGCAACGCCCTCTCCGATGCGCTGCTCGACGAGCTGCTCGCGGCGCTCGCGGTCGCCCGCGACGACGGCGCCGTGCGCTGCGTCGTGCTGGCCTCGACGCACGAGACGACGTTCTCCAGCGGCGGCGATCTCGCCGGCTTCGCCGCCGACGTGCCGCTCGTGCACCGGCACGCCGCGACCGAGCGCTTCCCGCGCCTGTTCGCGCTGCTCGGCGAGCTCGGCAAGCCGGTCATCTGCGCAGCGCGCGGACACGTCCTCGCCGGGGCGCTCGGCCTGGCGCTCGCCTGCGACCTCGTCGTCGCCGACGAGCGCGCGACGTTCGGCACGCCCGAGATCACCGTCGGCCTGTTTCCGTTCATGATCGCGGCGCTGATCGCGCGCAACGTCGGACGCAAGAAGATGACCGAGCTGCTGCTGCTCGGGCGGCGCGTCGACGCGCGCGAGGCGCAGCGGCTGGGGATCGTCAACCGCGTCGTCGCGCGGGACGAGTTCGACGCCGCGGTGGCCGACTGGGCGGCGCAGCTGGCCGCCAAGTCGCCGCTGCTCATGAAGCTCGGCAAGGACGCGCTCCACGCCCAGCAGGACATGGCGCTCGGCGAGGCGCTGGAGTACCTGCGTGCGCAGCTCGCGCTCGCGCTGTCGACCGAGGACGCCCGCGAGGGCATCGCGGCGTTCCTCGAGCGGCGCGAGCCGCGGTGGCAGGGCAGATAGCGAGGATCTCGCAGGCAAGCACCGCACGGCGCGACGATCGCGCGCCTGAAAAACTGGTGGGATGCCGCCCGAACTGAGAGACGTCACGCGTGACTTTGCTCGCGGTCAGGCCACGCTCGAGACCTTGCGCGCGGCCGCGCGCAAGGTCTCGAGCGTGGCCTGA
>DASZOA010000268.1:0-1851 GCA_035551055.1 Solirubrobacteraceae bacterium | reverse complement strand
GTCGTAGAGCGGTCGAGCCTGCAGCACACAACGAATCTTACTGAAAGAACCGTTGGCCACTCGCCGAGGTCGGCCTCCGGGCAGCCGTCGACGGCGACGGCTACGGCAGCGACGCCATCAGCTTCATGAGGTTGCGCTTGGGCTTGTGCGCGGCGCGGACCTCGTCGACATAGGCGGTGAAGTCCGCGGCTCGGCCGCATTCGGCGAACAGCGCGCGCACCGTCCCGTCGATGATCTCGACGGCCTGCTGATAGGCGCGCTTGTCCTTGTGGCCGATGACGTCCTCGACGTGCCGGCGGTAGACGGCGAGCGCGTCACACGGGTGCCGATCTCGCCGGCGGTCGGCGAGCTCGAGCCAGAGGTCGGGAGTGCAGCCACCCTCGTTTGCGGCCTCCCACGCGGCGTCGCCGTCGCCCTCCCACAGCAGGACGCGCACGAGCTCGGACCAGCCGCGGCCACGCAGCGACGGATGACGGGCGGCTCCGGGGAGTCCGGGCTGCGGGCGCTTCAGAAGCGCGATCGCCGCGGCTCGACGCGCGGGCCACTCGCCGAGCGTCTGCGCGTCGTGGGCGAGCTCGCGGTAGGTCTCCAGCGTGGGCCGGCCTTCGAAGGCGGCGAGGGACTGCTCGAGCGCATCTGCAGCGCGGCCTCGCCGCCGGTACTCGCCGATCAGGAAGGACCGCAGGCGGGAATCGGGGCTGTCGCGGAATGCCGCCATCCCGCGCTCTGCCCAGTCGAGCGCCATGTCATCCTCGCCATGCGCGCGACACAGCTCGGCGACCTCGAGAAAGCGGTAGGCACTCGACAGGTCGCGCTCGCGCACGGCGATCTGCTCGGCGAGGTCTCCGGACAGCTCGGCGAGCGTCTGCATGATCCGCGTTATCCGAAAGCGCGCCCCGTATCGGCCCGTCGAGTCGTCTCCGGGGGACAGTGCGGGCACCCTTGCCCAGTGCTCCTGGGCGAGCGCGCGGTAGCGAGCGAGCCCGGTGTCGCCGAGAACGCCGGCGTAGCGCGACGCCGCTCGATCGAACACGTCCCACTCGCCCTCGACCTCGCGCACGAAGAGCCGCTCGGCGAGCGCTACCGGGTCTGGCTGCCCGCGACGGCAGGCGTCCAGATGAAGCTCCTCGAGGCGATCGAGCACACCACGCATCTCGCCGCCGGAGTCGTCGACGTGGTCGAGGGCGCGCTCAGCTGCCTCGAGTGCGTGCTCGCAGAGCTCGATCACCGCCTCGGCGTGCCCATCGTCGAGCAAGGTCGCGAGAACGTCGATCGTCTCGTCGATGCCGCGCACATAGCCGTACATCTCGCGCCACGAGACGAAACCGTGGTGGGCGAAGGCCTGGTCGATCATCGCCCGCATCGCGAGGACGTCCGGCGCGGCCCCGGCCGCGGGCCGCGCGGTCAAGAGCAGCAGCTTGCGTGCCAGCGCGTCGTCCTCGTGCGCGTGGTCGATCAGAAGCGCGGCGAGCGTGTGCGACGGAAGCGACTCCAGGGCTGCTCGCGCATCGTCGAGCGTCGGTCCCGTCGTGCCGCGCTCACGAAGCCACTTGAGCGCGACGGCGACGCAGTGCTTGCAGAACGCGCCCTCGCCTCCGATCGGGCACGAGCACGAGAAGCGCAGTCGCTCGCCGTCAGCACCGAGCTCAACCTCGTAGTCGTCCCTGCCCTGGACGCGAGCCGCGACGCGGTCTGCACTTGCGCGCAGCGGGCCCACCTGGCCCTCCTCCAGGTAGAGAACGCCACGGTCGAACGACCGCGGCCCGGCGAGCGTCGCGACAAGAGGCTCGGTCAGCACGGCTGCGAGCGGATCGGACACGGACGACCTGGACTCTACGGAACGGGTGTCAC
>DASZOA010000267.1:0-10564 GCA_035551055.1 Solirubrobacteraceae bacterium | reverse complement strand
TCGAGGGCCCGCTGGGACGCGACGCGGTCGGGGTCTTCGGCGAGGCGGCGTCGGCGGCGCGCAACGTGCTCGCAGCGACCACGATCGCCGACGTCGTCGAGCGCGAGGCGCGCGCGGCGGGCGTGGCGATGTACCACATCTGAACGAGGGTCCCGGCGGCGGCATGGGGGTGCACGGCATGGACTTCCTCGCGATCCGCGAGCAGTCGTCCAGGCGGCTGCGCCGCTGGAAGCTGGCCGATCCCGGCTCGCTGCCGCTGCACGCCGACGAGGACTTCGAATGGGTGCGCGACGCGGCGTCGGTCGCCGACCGCTGCCACGCGATCGCCGCCGCGCTGGCGCTCGCGCACCGCGCGCCGGTGCAGACGGTCCGCAGCGCGATCGACGCCAACGGCCTCGAGCCGTGCCTCAGCGCGCGCGAGCGAGAGCTGCTGAGCGTCTGCGAGGGCGAGCTGGAGCTCGACGAGCCCGAGCTGCAGCAGCTGCTCGTCGACATCGCGTGGCGCGAGGAGGCCCTGCACGCGCTGCTGTGGGCGCTCGGCTTCGCCGACGACCTCCCCCCGGACGAGATGTGCCCGAAGGAGCCCGTTTACGAGCAGCTCGCACCCGGGCTGAACCCGGCCAACGCGCGCACCGACGTGCGGCTGCGCCCGACATCCGAGATCGCGGCGATGCTCGACCTCTACTACTGCCTGCACTGGCACGCGCGCAAGGCGCAGTACCACGGCGACGTCTGGGACTACGAGATCGCGCCGGGGGTCGTGCTCGAACGCCGGCGCGCGCTCGAGTGGCTGTTCCAGGACGTCGGCTGGGAGGACGTCGACCTCGCCGTGTGACGTGCCCGAGCGCCGACGCCCGTCGTCAGAGCCGGAAGCGCAGAACGATCTCGGTGCCGCCGCCCGGCGGCGTGCGAGCCTCGAAGCCGTCGGACTCGTGGACCATGAGGCCGAGGCCGAGGCCCAGCCCGGGGCTGTCCACGCGCGGCGTCAGGCCGACCCCGTCGTCGCGCACCCGCACGTCGAGGCATCCCCGACCGTCGGGCTGCACGACGATCCGCACGGCGCCGGCGCACGCCGCGTCGGAATCGCGGTAGGCGTGCACGACGGCGTTCGTCACGGCTTCGGTCACCGCGAGGTTGATCTGCAGGAGCGCGTCTCGCCCCGCCCCGAAGCGCCGTGCGACGTCGGCGACGGCCATGCGGATGAGCGGTATCTGCGAAGGCTGTGCGGGATAGCCGACGTCCAGCGCCGCCGCCCGCTCGCTCACGAACATGCTGCGGGGCTACCCCGGCGCGCGCCGGCCCTCACCCTGCCCGCCCGGGTACCGTTGTCGCCCATGCCGAGAATTCCGGTCAGCATTGCCGACTATGTCGGATGCACCCCGATGATCGAGCTGACGCGGATGGCGCCGCCCACGGTGCGCCTGTTCGGCAAGCTCGAGTCGTTCAATCCCGGCGGCAGCGTCAAGGACCGGATCGGCGTGGCGATGATCGAGGCCGCCGAGGCCGACGGGCTGATCGAGCCCGGGCGGACGACGATCGTCGAGGCGACGTCCGGCAACACGGGGATCGCGCTCGCGTTCGTCTGCGCGGCCAAGGGCTACGACCTCGTGCTCACGCTGCCGCAGGGGATGAGTCGCGAGCGCGAGGGCCTGCTGCGACTGTACGGCGCGCGCGTGGAGATCACCGAGTCGCTCGGCGGCATGAACGAGGCCGTCGACGCGGCGCGCGCGCTGGCGACGAGCCCCGACGTCTTCCTCCCCGACCAGTTCTCCAACCCCGCCAATCCCGAGGTGCATCGGCGCACGACCGCGCCCGAGCTGTGGGAGGCGCTCGACGGCCGGATCGACGTGCTCGTCTGCGGCGTCGGGACCGGCGGGACGATCACCGGCGTCGGCGAGGTGCTCAAGGAGCGCAACGCCGCCCTGCACGTCGTGGCCATCGAGCCGGCGAACTCGGCGGTGCTCTCCGGGGGCGTCCCCGGACCGCACAAGATCCAGGGCATCGGCGCCGGCTTCGTCCCGCGCGTGCTCAACCGCTACGTCATCGACGAGGTGATCGCGGTCACCGACGAGGACGCGCTGCGCGCGGCGCGCGACGCCGCGCGGCTGGAGGGCGCGCTCGTCGGGATCTCCTGCGGGGCGGCGCTCGCCGGGGCGATCGCGGTCGGCCGCCGCCCGGAGATGAAGGGCAAGCGCATCGCGGTCGTGCTGCCGGACTCCGGCGAGCGCTACGTGTCGACCCCGTTCTTCGCGCCGTAGGGTCGGCGCGCGACCGCAGTAGGCTGTTGGCGATGCTCGGGCTGGGGACGCTGTCGGGTGTGATCGGCGAGGTCCGTCGCGACGTCGCCGCGGCGCACGCCCGCGACCCGGCGGCGCGGGGCGTCGGCAGCCTCGAGATCCTGGCCGCCTGGCCGGGCGTGCAGGCCGTGCTCGCCCACCGCGTCGCCCACGGGCTGCACTCGATCGGCGTCCCGGTCGCGCCGCGCGCGCTGTCGATCCTCTCGCGCGCCTGGACCGGGGTCGAGATCCACCCGGCGGCGAAGATCGGACGCGGCTTCTTCATCGACCACGCGGCGGGGGTGGTCATCGGCGAGACCACCGAGATCGGCGACGACGTGACCCTGTATCAGGGCGTGACGCTCGGCGGCACGGGCTTTCAGACCGGCAAGCGCCACCCGACGCTGCAGGACAACGTCACCGTCGGCGCCGGCGCCAAGCTGCTGGGCGCGATCACCGTCGGCCACGGGGCGAAGATCGGCGCCAACACCGTCGTCATCCAGGACGTGCCGCCGAACACCACCGTCGTCGGCAACCCCGGCCATCCCGTGCGCGTCGAGGGCAAGCGGCCCGAGGGCCCCGACACCGACTGGATCCACCTCCCCGATCCGATCGCCGACGCGATCAACCGCCTCTCCGGCCGGATCGCCGAGCTCGAGCGCGAGCTCGCCGAGCTGTCGGGGTCCGACCGCGACGCCGGCGCGGAGGTGCGCCCGCTGCGGCCGGTGCAGGGCCCGAGCCCGGCCGGCGGCTGAGCGGCTCCGCCGGTCAGTAGTAGACCGTGCGCGTGCGGTGGCGCGCCACGGCCTTGTACGCGGGCGCCTGGCCGCGGCTCCACAGCCGGTTGTCGAGCTCGCGCTCGGTCATGCCAAGGCGGCGGGCGATGAGCTCGCAGGCACGGACCGCGCAGGCGCGGATCTCGCGCTCCTGGCGGCCCGCCGGCAGCAGGCGCCCGGCGTCGATGTGGGCGGCGAGGCGCTCGTCGTAGCGCAGCACGCCGTCGCAGCGCAGCACGTGCGGCACGAGGTTGTCGGCGAAGATCGTCAGGCGGTGCAGGTCCTCGAAGCGCGCGACGCTGGCGAGCGCGAGGTTCGCCGGCACGATCTGCGCGCGCTTGTAGAAGCCGCGGTCGGCGAACAGCGCCATGCCGCGCGCGAGCTGCGCGGCGAGCGCCTCGGCCGAGCCGCCCGCGGCGCGCACGACCGCGAGCGCGTCGCGCTCGCCGAGGAATGCGCCGAGCGAGCGCAGCGCCTGCGCGTACAGGGCCATCAGCTCGTGGTCGCGCGGCTGGCCGAGCGTGTCGGCGATCTCGTGCGTGGTCATCCGCCGCAGCGCGGCCGGCGCCCACGGTCCCTCCGCGCGGAAGCGGTCGGCGATCGCCCAGGCGACCGTGAAGTAGCCCGACGATCCGGACCGCTTGCGCAGCGTCGGAAACCAGCCCGAGCCGAAGTTGACGGCGTCGAGCGTCAGGAAGTACGACGCGACGTCGGCCGGCGAGCCGTCGAGGTAGTGGCGGACGGGGTCCAGCGCCGGCGGCGGGCCGGGCTCGACGCGGTCGAGCGCGTCGAGGTCGATGCGCACCCACTGCGCCTGCTCGGCGATCTGCGCGCACGTCGCGCGCACCTCGTCGCAGAGCGTCGCGGCCACCGCCGTCCCGGCTGCCTCAGCGGCGACCGACGTTGAGCAACATCCCCCGCCCTCTCGTCGATGGACGCGGCGAGTATACGGGCAGCCCGCGGAAGCCTCCGGGCTCGGGCCTATCCTCAACGGCGGCATGCCCGACACCGCCGCGCGCGCCCGCATCGACGACCTCCTGACCGGCCTCAATCCGGCCCAGCGCGACGCGGTCACCCACGGCGAGGGGCCGCTGCTGATCCTCGCCGGCGCCGGCACCGGCAAGACCCGCGTCCTGACCCACCGGATCGCCTACCTCGAGGGCACCGGCTTGGCGCGCGCCAACGAGATCCTGGCGATCACGTTCACCAACAAGGCCGCGCAGGAGATGCGCGACCGCGTCGAGCTGCTGCTCGGGCGGCGCACGCGCGCGATGTGGGTGATGACGTTCCACGCGGCCTGCGCGCGGATGCTGCGCGGCGACGCCGAGCGGCTCGGCTACACGCGCCGGTTCACGATCTACGACCAGGCCGACGCGCGACGGCTCGTCAAGCGCTGCCTGGAGGAGCTCGGCGTGGACACCAAGCGCTTCACCCCGGGCGCCGTCCACCACCAGATCTCCGACGCCAAGAACAAGCTTCGCGACGCGGACGCCTATGCGCAGCTCGTCGGCTCGTACTTCGAGCAGACGGTCGCCGACGCCTACCGGCTCTACGAGCGCGAGCTGCACCGCTCCAACGCGATGGACTTCGACGATCTGCTCGTCAACGCGGTCAACGTCCTGCAGCTCTTCCAGGAGGTCCGCGACCGCTACGGCACGGCGTTTCGCCACGTGCTCGTCGACGAGTACCAGGACACCAACGCCGTCCAGTACCGCTGGCTGCAGCTGCTGGCGGGGGAGCACCGCAACCTCGCGGTCGTCGGCGACGACGCGCAGTCGATCTATGGGTTTCGCGGAGCGGACATCGAAAATATTCTCTCGTTCGAGGACGACTTCCCGGACGCGCACGTCGTCAAGCTCGAGCAGAACTACCGCTCCACGCAGACGATCCTCAGCGCGGCCAACGCCGTCATCGCGCACAACCGCGAGCAGAAGCGCAAGGAGCTGTGGACGAACCTCGGCGACGGCGAGCCGATCCGGGTCCGCGAGCTCGACGACGAGCACGCGGAGGCGCGCTACGTCGTCGGCGAGATCGAGCGGCTCGTCGACGAGGGCGCAAGCCGGGCCGAGATCGCCGTCTTCTACCGCACGAACGCACAGTCGCGGGTGCTCGAGGACACGCTCGTGCGGCGCGACGTCGCCTACCAGGTGATCGGCGGGACGAAGTTCTACGAGCGCGCGGAGATCAAGGACGCGATCGCCTACCTCACGCTGCTCGGCAACCCGCAGGACGTGGTGGCCTTCCAGCGGATCGTCAACTCGCCGCGGCGCGGCATCGGGCAGACGTCGCTCGGGCGCCTGCTCGCCCACGCCGACGCGATGGGGATCGGCATCTGGGACGCCGCCGCCGACCCCGCCGGCGTGCCCGGGCTCGGCACCGCCGCCGTGCGCGCGCTGAGCCGCTTCATGGGCACGATGCAGGGGCTGCGCGAACGCGCCGAGCAGCGGGTGCCGGTCGGCGACCTGCTCGAGTCGCTGCTGCACGAGACGGGCTACATCGAGGCGCTCAAGGCCGAGCGCACGATCGAGGCGCAGGGCCGCGAGGAGAACCTCGCCGAGCTCGTCGAGGTCGCGCGCGAGTTCGACGCGACCGCCGAGCCCGAGGAGAGCACGCTCGACGTCTTCCTGCAGCAGGTCGCGCTCGTCGCCGATGCCGACACGCTCGTCGACGACGAGGGGCTCGTCACGCTCATGACGATCCACAACGCCAAGGGCCTGGAGTACCCGATCGTCTTCATCGCGGGGATGGAGGAGGGCGTCTTCCCGCACTCGCGCGCGCTCGACGAGGGCGGGCTGGAGGAGGAGCGCCGCCTGGCCTACGTCGGGATCACGCGGACGATGCGCACGCTGTACGTCACGAGTGCGCGGCGCCGCGCGGTCTTCGGCGCGACGCAGTACGGGCTGCGCTCGCGCTTCGTCGACGAGATCCCGCACGAGCTCACCGACCGCGCCGACGAGGCCCGACGGGGCCGTCCGGATCCGGCCGCCGCGACGCAGCGGCCCGGCTCGTGGGCGTCGTCGAGCGTGCGCTCGCAGCCGCCCGCGCCGTCGTTCCGGCTCGGCGACGACGTGTCGCATGCGGCGTTCGGGCCCGGCGTCGTCGTCGGGGTCGAGGCCGGCGGCATCGTCGTCGTGCGCTTCGCCGGCGACGGTCGCGAGCGCAAGCTCATGGCGGAATACGCTCCGATCACGAGGCTCTGATGGACGGTCCCGGCACGTCGGCGCAGGTCATCGACGGCAAGGCGATCGCCGGCCGCGTCCGGACCGAGGCGACGAAGGAGGTGGAGGCCTTCGCGCGCGAGTTCGACGGCGCGGTGCCGGGGCTGGCCACGATCCTCGTCGGCCACGATCCCGCGTCCGCGATCTACGTCAACAACAAGCAGAGCGCCTGCCGCGAGGTCGGCATGCAGGGCTTCCACTTCCCGCTGCCCGAGACCGCCTCGCGCGAGGAGATCGTCGAGGTGATCGAGCGGCTGAACGTCCGACCCGACGTCAGCGGCGTGCTGCTCCAGCTGCCGCTGCCCGACCACCTCGACGGCGGCGAGCTGACCGGGATGATCGACCCGCTCAAGGACGTCGACGGCCTGACCGCCGTCAGCGCCGGGCTGCTCGCGCTCGGGCGCGAGGGGCTGCGCCCGTGCACGCCGTTGGGCGTCATGACGCTGCTCGATGCCGCCGGCGCCGAGCTCGAGGGCGCCGACGCGGTCGTGATCGGACGCTCGAACCTCTTCGGCAAGCCGATGGCGCAGCTGCTGCTGGGCGCCAACGCGACCGTCACCACGTGCCACTCGCGCACCCGCGACCTGCCCGCGGTGTGCCGCCGCGCGGACGTGCTGATCGCCGCGGTCGGGCGCGCGCGGATGGTCAAGGCCGACTGGGTCAAGCCGGGCGCGACGGTGATCGACGTCGGCATGAACCGCTCGCAGGACGGCCTCGTCGGGGACGTCGACTTCGACGCCGTCCGGGAGGTCGCCGCGGCCATCACGCCGGTGCCCGGCGGCGTCGGGCCGATGACGATCGCCGTCCTGCTGCGCAACACCCTGAAGGCGGCGTGGATGCAGCGCGCGCGGGCGGTCTGAGGTGGACGTGCGCCGGCTGCGCAGCGGGGAGCTGGTCGCCGGCCTCGGTGCGGCGGGGCTGTTCGCCATCATGTTCGTCGACTGGTTCGGCGGGCGCTCGGCATGGCAGACGCTCGCGATCGGGCGCGTCCTGCTCGTGCTGACGATCGCGCTCGCGCTGACGCTCGTCGTCTTGACGCTGCGCCGGCGCGCGGTCTCGATGGCGACGTCGACGGCGGCGCTGACGATCGGCGTCGGCACGCTGGCGCTCGTGCTCCTGCTGTACCGCGTCGGGCTCGACGAGCCGGGCGCGAACGATCTCGTCCGCGTCGACGCGGGCGCCTACGCCGGGCTCGCGCTGCTGCTCGCGACGCTCGCCGGAGCGTGGCGCACGCTCGCCGACGAGCGGACCGACGCCGCCGTCTCGCTGCGCCAGACCGAGCGCGTGCTCGCCGTCCGCGGCGCGCCGCGCCCGGCGCCGCCGCCTAAACTCGACTCCGATGATCGACCGTGAACAGGTGCTGCACGTCGCGCGCCTCGCCCGGCTGGAGCTGGCCGAGGACGAGGTCCGACGGATGAGCGCGGAGCTGTCGGACGTGCTCGACCACATCGAGAAGATCGGCGAGCTCGACCTCGACGGCGTCCCGCCCACGACGCACGTCGTCGAGGTCTCGGGCGCGCTGCGCCCCGACGTCGTCGAGCCGTCGCTGCCGCACGACGTCGCGCTCGCGAGCGCGCCGGCGGTCGCCGACGGGGGCTTCCTCGTGCCGAGCCCGCAGGCCGACGCCGAGCCCGCGTGAGCACGATCGACGTCATCGAGCTCACGGGCGCCGCCGCCGTCGAGGCGCTCGAGCGCGGCGAGCTCGGCGCCGCCGAGCTGTTCGACGCCTACCGCGCCGCCGCCGTCGACGACGACCTGAACGCCTACCTCTGGGTGGCCGGCGACGCGCCCGCGCAGGTGCCCGACGGCGCGCCGCTGGCCGGCGTCCCGCTGGCCGTCAAGGACCTCTTCTGCACCGAGGGGGTGCCCAGCCAGGCCGGCTCGAAGATCCTCGCCGGCTATCGCCCGCCCTATACGGCCACCGTCGTTGCCCGGCTGACCGCCGTCGGCGCGCCGCTGCTGGGCAAGACCAACCAGGACGAGTTCGCGATGGGCTCCTCCAACGAGAACTCCGCCTTCGGGCCGGTGCTCAACCCGTGGGACCGCACGCGGGTGCCGGGCGGCTCGAGCGGCGGCAGCGCCGCCGCGGTCGCCGCCGGCTCGGCGCCGTGGGCGATCGGCACCGACACCGGCGGGTCGATCCGCCAGCCCGCCGCGCTGTGCGGGATCGTCGGCCTGAAGCCGACCTACGGCACCGTCAGCCGCTACGGCATGATTGCCTTCGCCTCGTCGCTGGACCAGGCCGGCCCGCTCACGCGCGACGTCACCGACGCCGCGCTGCTGCTGACGCACATGGTCGCCCGCGACCGGTGCGACGCGACGTCGATCGACTTTCCCGGCGCGATCGCGCTGCCGCGCTCGGAGACGCTGGAGGGCATCCGCCTCGGCGTGCCCGAGGAGCTGTCGGGCGAGAGCGACGTCGGGATCGAGCGCGGCGTGCTGGACGCCTTCAACGCGACGCTCCGGCTCGCCGAGGGCCTCGGGGCGACGATCCAGACCTGCCACCTCCCGCACGCCCCGCACGCGCTGAGCGCCTACTACGTGCTCGCGCCCGCCGAGGCGTCGTCGAACCTCGCCCGCTACGACGGCGTGCGCTACGGGCTGCGCGTGCAGGACGGCGGCCTGGTCGGGATGTACACCGCGACGCGCAGCCAGGGCTTCGGCACCGAGGTCAAGCGGCGCATCATGCTGGGCACATACGCGCTGTCCAGCGGCTACTACGAGGCCTACTACGGCCGCGCCCAGCGCGTGCGCACGAAGATCGCCGAGGACTTCCGCCGGGCGTTCGAGGAGTTCGACTTCGTCGTGACGCCGACCGCCCCGTCGGTCGCCTTCGAGCTCGGCGCGAAGACCGACGACCCCCTCGCGATGTACCTCAACGACTACTGCACGGTGCCGATGTCGCTCGCCGGGATCCCCGCGATCTCGATCCCCAACGGGCTGAGCGAGGGCCTGCCGACCGGCTTTCAGCTCGCCGGCCCGGCGTTCAGCGAGAACCGCATCCTTGAGGCCGCGTACGCGCTCGAGCAGGCGATCGGCTTCGACGGCACGGCCGCCAGGGGCGCGGGACCGTGAGCGAGTTCGAGCCCGTCATCGGCCTGGAGATCCACGTCCAGCTGTCGACGCGGACGAAGATGTTCTGCGGCTGCGCGCTGTCGTTCGGGGCGCCGCCGAACACGCTGACCTGCCCGGTCTGCCTCGGCCTGCCCGGCACGCTGCCGCGCGCCAACGCGCAGGCGATCCACTTCGGGCTGATGATCGGGCTCGCGCTGGAATCCGAGCTGGCGCCGCGCTCGATCTTCCACCGCAAGAACTACTTCTATCCCGACCTGCCCAAGGGCTACCAGATCAGCCAGTACGACGAGCCGCTGTGCCGCGGCGGGCGCCTCGGCGACGTGCGCATCCACCGCGTCCACCTCGAGGAGGACGCCGCGAAGCTCGTCCACGCCGGCTCCAGCGGGCGCATCCACGGCTCGGACGCCTCGGTCGTCGACTTCAACCGCGGCGGAACGCCGCTGGCCGAGATCGTCACCGAGCCCGACGTGCGCTCGGCGGCGCAGGCGCGCGAGGGGCTGACGCTGCTGCGCACGACGCTGCGCCGGCTCGGCGTCAGCGACGTCAACATGGAGGAGGGCTCGCTGCGCTGCGACGCGAACATCTCGATCCGTCCCGCCGGCTCGTCGGCGCTCGGCACGAAGACCGAGCTGAAGAACATGAACTCCTTCCGCTTCCTCGAGCGCGGCATCAACGCCGAGATCGCGCGCCAGGAGGCGATCGTGCGCGCCGGCGGCCAGGTCGTCCAGGAGACGCTGCACTTCGACCCGCAGAGCGAGCGGATCACGTCGCTGCGCTCCAAGGAGGAGGCCCACGACTACCGCTACTTCCCCGAGCCCGACCTCGTCCCGGTGGCGACGTCGGAGGAGATGCTCGCCGCGGCGCGGGGGGCGATGCCCGAGCTGCCCGCCGAGCGCGAGGAGCGCCTGCAGTCGCTCGGCATCAGCGCCGCGAGCGCGCGCCAGCTCGCCTGGCGCAGCGAGCTCGGCGACTACTTCGAGGCGGCGCTCGCGCACGACGGGCACAGCCGCCCGCAGGCGCAGCCGCTGGCCAACTGGGTCTGCAACGAGCTCGTCGCGCGCGTCGGCGAGGAGGACCCCAACGCCTCCAACGTGCGCCCGGAGGCGCTCGCCAAGCTCGTCGCCCTCGTCTCCGCGAAGGCCGTCACCGTCTCGAACGCCAAGCTCGTGCTCGACCGGCTCGTCGCCGACGGCGGCGACCCCGAGCAGATCGTCGAGGC
>DASZOA010000266.1:0-4261 GCA_035551055.1 Solirubrobacteraceae bacterium | reverse complement strand
ACCCGGCCGAGCACGGACTGCACTCCAAGCACCTCGATCTGGAGCGACTTGACGGCCAGCTGGCCGTGCAGCAGGAAGCTCACGAACGCCCGCTCGTCGACGCGATAGACGGACAGCGATGGCAGCGAGTCGTACAGGCGCACGTGCAGGTTGCGCCTGCTGTCGTCCTCGACCGTCCGCGCGATGCTCGCCAGCACATCAAGGCAGTGGCGGACGCCCGGCCTGACGCGGTCCTGGCGAAAGCGCTCGTGCGCGGCTCCCTGCAGCGCCCGGCTGCGCAGCTGCGCGACGCGCGAGTCGGGGTGCAGCATGAGGACCGACACCGACGCTCCCCGGGCCAGCGCGTCGGCGAGCGTGTCGGCGAGGATGTCGAGACCGGGAATCCACGTGTTGAGGAGGAAGATCTCGGCGGCGTCGCCCATGCACTCGACCAGCAGGTGGTAGTCGAGGTTGCGGTGCACGCGCACGATGCCGCCGTGCGGATCGCCGACATCGGCGACGGCGTCGGCGAGCCGGCGTACCGCTGCCTCCTCCGGGGCGGTCGAGACCGGCGGATACTGCGCCGGGAACGCCGCATCGACGGCGAGGCGATCCTCGTGATCGAGTGCGATGAACCGCCGGGCGCACTCGAGCAGCAGCCGCGGCTCCTGGCGGCGCCCGAAGTCGCTCGCGGCGTAGACGAGGTGCGCGGCGGCCTTGTGGTAGCGCGTCGTCAGCGACTGCAGCTCGCCGTGCTCGTCCTCCCAGCGCAGAAGCTCGCGGATCGCGCGGCAGTCGCGCCCGCCGGGCAGCCGCGCGAGATACTCCGGGATGAGCCGGTGCAGGATGAAGTGAACGCGCGCCGGCTCGTCGGGCACGCCGGCGCTCGCGACGCGGTGCAGCCGCGAGAGCGCCGGCAGCGCGCCCTCCAGCCGCTCGGGATCGCGGCCGGCGACGCGGATGATGTTCTTCAACTCGGCGGCGATGTCGCGAGAGTGCGGGGTCATCTCACCAGTGCGTCGGGCTCACCTGAAACGGCAGGCCTCACTGCAAGAAGTCGACGGCGACGCTAACGGGCATCGCGCGCGTCGCATATCCCGCACTCGGAAGCTTGATGAAGTTCTAACCTCGACGCGGGCGCCGAACCGTAAGGTTGGCCGATGCGCATCCTGCTGGTCGAGGACGACGACGCGTTCGCGTCTGCGCTGTGCGACGGGCTCGGCGGCCATGGGCATCGACCGACGCGGGTGGCCACCGGCCGCGAGATGTTCGCCGCGTTGAAGGCCGACGAGCGCCCCGACCTCGTGCTGCTCGACCTCGGCCTGCCGGACGCCGACGGGCTCGCGCTGTGCGCGAAGGTGCGGCGCAGGTTCTCGATCCCCGTCATCGTCGTCACCGCGCGCGGCGACCTCTCGTCGCGCGTGCAGGGCCTGCACGGCGGCGCCGACGACTACGTCGTCAAGCCGTTCGCGCTGGCCGAGCTGCTGGCCCGCATGGAGGCGGTGATGCGGCGCGCTCCGGTCGCGCCAGCGGCCGCGGTGCAGATCGGCGACCTGACGATCGATGCCGCCGCGCGGGTCGTCGAGGTCGCGGGACGCCCGGTCGCCCTGACGCGCAAGGAGTTCGACCTGCTCGCGGCACTGGCGCGTACACCGGGCAGCACCGTGCACCGCGATCGACTGCTGCTGGAGGTGTGGCACAGCGACTACGGCGCGCTGTCGCGCACGCTGGACGTCCACATCGCGACGCTGCGCGCCAAGCTCGGCCGGGCGGAGCTCATCGAGACCGTCCGCGGCGTCGGCTACCGGCTCGCCGGGCCCTCGTGAGCAGCCCATGAGACGCCGGCTGCTGCTCGTGCTGCTGCCGCTCCTGACGGCGCTGCTGGTGGCCCTCGAGGTTCCGCTCATGCAGGCCTACGCCGACCGGCAGACGCTCGACCTGTTCGCCGAGCAACTGGCCGAGGCGGAGGAATTCGCCGACGGCGCCGAGCCGTTCCTGCGCGACGGCACCGAGAAGGAGTCGCTGCGGTCGGAGGTCAGGACCTTCACGAAGGTGACGCCGGGCGCGACGCTCAGCGTCTTCAACAACGAGGGACATCGGGTGCTGCCCGACGTAAGCAGTGCCTCGCCGGCCACCGAGGCCGCCGCGGATCACTTTCTGGTGAATCGCGAGATCCAGCCTCCGCCGACCGTTTGGCCATGGAACACCGCTCGCATGACCGTCGGCAAGACGGTCGGTCGGCGCGGCCCGCCGATCGGCGCCGTCGTCCTCGAGGTTCCGACCGAGTCCGTGCGCGACAGGGTTCTGGTCCGCATGGGCGTGCTCGCCGGCGGCGGCGTGGCGGTCCTGCTGCTCGTCGGCGCGCTGTGCGCACTGCCGCTGGCGCGCTGGATCCTGCGCCCGGTGCACGACCTCAACGCCACGGCGGGCCGGCTCGCGGCCGGCGGGCTGGACGCGCGCGCCTCCGAGCGCGGCGGGCCGCCCGAGCTGCGCGGCCTGGCGCGCGCGTTCAACGAGATGGCCGACACCCTCGTCGCCGCGCTGCAGCGCCAGCGCGCCTTCGTCGCCGACGCCTCGCACGAGCTGCGCACCCCGCTGGCCACGCTGCGCCTGCGCCTGGAGGCGCTCGCCGCCAGCACCCGCGACGGCGCCCGCGACGCGCGGCTGGCGCTGGGCGAGGCCGACCGGCTGGCGGCGGTCGTGGACCGCCTGCTCGAGCTGGCGCGCGCGGAGGCGACGGCGGCCGAGCAGGTCGACTTCGACGTCGTCGCGCTGACCGAGGAGCGCGTGACCGCCTGGCAGCCGGCGCTGCGCGCCGCCGGCAGCGAGGCGCGCCTGGAAGTGCCCGCCGAGGCGTTCGCCTCCGGCTCGCCCGAGGCATTGCGCTACGCGCTCGACGTCGTGCTCGACAATGCGCGCAAGTTCGCGTCGGGATCCCCGATCGACGTCGCCGTCGCGACCGCGGCCGACCGCGTCGAGCTTACGGTTCGCGATTACGGGCCGGCCCTGCCGGCGCCCGAGCTCGCGCGCGTCGGCGAGCGCTTCTGGCGCAGCCCGCGCCACCGCCGGGTGGCGGGAACCGGCCTCGGGCTGGCGACCGCGCGGGTGCTGCTGGAGAGCGCCGGAGCGAGTCTCGACGTCGAGCTGCGCGAGCCCGGCCTGGCGGTGGTGCTGCGGCTGCCGGCAGCTACCGGTTCGCTTCTCGATACCAGCGCAGCGCGCCCGGGTGCAGGTTCAGCGGATATGTCGAGCGCGCGTCGCGCAGGTTGAGCCGCCGCGCCTCCGGATGTCTGGTCTCCAGCTCGCGCTTATGCTCGAACAGCGCACGCGTGAGGCGAAAGGCCGTCTCCTCGGGCATGTCCACGCGCACGACGAGCAGGTTGGCCGCGGTGATGGTCGGGACCGGGATGCCGGTTTCGTAGACGTAGCTTGGGATCGAGGTCTCGTCGTAGAGGTTCCCGCTCGGGTCGAGCGCGGCGCCGGTGCCGACCGGCAGCGCGAGCAGCCGGAGCCGCATCATGCCGCTCAGGTCCTTGATCGTGTCCGTCGGAAGCCCGCCGCTCCAGAAGAACGCGTCGATCTCCCCCGCGAGGAGCGCGTCGGCCGACTCCTGCAACGGCAGCGACCGCACCATCGGGCCGCGCGGGCCGTCCAGGCGCAGATGCCTGAGGATCGCCCGGGCGGTCAGCGCTGTACCGGACCGCCGCGCGCCGATCGAGACCGTCCTGCTGCTGTCCAGATCGGTCACCCGCTCGAGCCCCGACCCGCTGCGCGCGATGACCTGCACGTAGTCGTCGTACAGGCGCGCCAGCGCGACGATCCGCAGGCGCCGCGCGAACGGGCCGCGTCCGCGGATCGCCGGTCGGGCGGTGTCGGCCAGCGAGAACGCGAGCTTGGCGGTCCCCGCCTCGAGCCGCTGGAGGTTCTCGACCGACCCCTGCGTGGTCAGCACCGACGCGCGCAGCCGCGGCACGTGCTCGTTGATCACGTCGCGGAATGCGCCGGCGTACTCGCGGTACACGCCGCCCGCGAGACCGCTCGCGATGCGGATCTCCTGCTCGGGCAACGGCTCCTCGTCGCGGCCGCCGCAGGCGGCGACGGCGAGCACCAACGCCGCCAGCAGGCAGGTCGCCGAGCGCACGGGATGGGATGTAACCAGGATCGGGAGCTTTGCGGCTCGTCGCATTAACCGTGAAGACAGAGCGTGCCGGCGGCGCCGGACCGGACGCGGGCGGGGCCCGCAGCCGCGGCGTGCGGGCCCCATGCGCGGCATGGCTAGCGG
>DASZOA010000265.1:0-11940 GCA_035551055.1 Solirubrobacteraceae bacterium | reverse complement strand
CCCCCGCAGCGGCCGCGGCGCCGGCCCGGTCGTTGCGGCGGTCGTCGCCGTCCCGGTCGGCGCGCCCGCGCCCGCGCCCGCGCCCGCGATGGCGGTCGTCGTCGTGGCCGCGGTGGCGCCCGCGGTGGCGATCGTCGCCACCGTGATGACGGCCCTCGCGCACGTCCCGCCTGCGCGCGCCGCCGCCGGAGGGCGTCGCCGCCGTGACCGGCGCAGCCGCACGGCCGGCCGCGCTCGGCGGAGCCGACGCGGGGCCGCCGGGTCCGCTCGCGCCGGACGTCGCGCGGTTGACCGTCTCCTCGACGACCTGCGTGCGCACCACGGTCGTCGTCGGGGTGCTCGCCGGCGCGGTCGTGCTCGCCGGCTCGGCGGCGCCGGCGCTGAGCGCCGCCGCGGTCAGGCCGCCGAGCGCGAGCACGGTGACGCCGGCCGCGATCATCGTCTTCAAGCTGCGCATGTCCGTCTCCTGAACGTCGCTGATGAGGCGCCGCGGATCGTCACCGGCGACCGTCCAAGGTCCGGACAAGCGGGGGTAAAGCTTCGGTCAAAGCGACGCCGCCGCCCGGCGCCCGGGCTACCTTCTTCCTCGATGGACCGCCCGCGCGTGCTGCTCGTCGAGGACGAGGCGTCGATCGCCGAGCCGTTCGCGCGCGCGCTGAGCCGCGAGGGCTTCGACGCGCAGGTCGCGCCGACCGCCGCCGCCGCGCGCGCGTCGTTCGACAAATGCCGGCCGAGCATCGTGCTGCTCGACCTCGCCCTGCCGGACGGCGACGGCCGCGAGCTGTGCCGCGAGTGGCGGCGCGACACGAGCGTGCCGATCATCATGCTGACCGCGCGCGGCACGGAGACCGACCGCGTCGTGGGCCTCGAGCTCGGCGCCGACGACTACGTCGTCAAGCCGTTCAGCGTCGCCGAGGTCGCCGCCCGCATCCGCGCGGTCCTGCGTCGCGCGCAGGCCCAGCCGGCGCCCGCGCCGCAGCCCGTCACGCTCGGCGCGCTGCGGATCGACCCGGCGACGCGCAGCGCGACGCTCGACGGCGAGGACCTCGGCCTCACGCGCAAGGAGTTCGACCTGCTCGCCCGCCTGGCGCGCGACGCCGGCCGGGTCGTCTCGCGCGAGGACCTCATGTCCGACGTGTGGGACGAGAACTGGTTTGGCTCCACGAAGACGCTCGACGTCCACATCGGCTTCCTGCGGCGCAAGCTCGGCGACGACGCGGCCGACCCGCGCTACGTGCGCACGGTGCGAGGCGTCGGCTTCCTGCTCGCCGCGCCGCACGAGCGATGAGCCTGCGCACGCGGCTGCTGCTCGCGCTCGGCTACGTCGCCGCGCTCGTCACGATCGCGTTCGCGGTGCCGCTCGCGCTCAACGTCCGCGACCGCGCGCGCGAGGAGGTGCGCGCCGGCGCGCGAAGCCAGGTCGGCGTGCTCGCGGCCGGTGCGTCCGAGCCGGTCGCCGCGCGCCGCACCGGCGACCTCGCGCTGCTCGCCCGCAGCGCGGCCGACGCCGCCGGCGGCCGCGTCGTGATCGTCGATCGCCGCGGCCGGGTGCTCGCCGACAGCGCGCCCGCGGGCGCGCGCGGCAGCGACTACGCGACGCCCGAGCGGCCCGAGCTGCAGGCGGCCCTGCGCGGACGGAGCGTGCAGTCCGAGCGGGCGAGCGAGACGCTCGGCGAGGAGATCCTCGCGAGCGCCGAGCCGGTCTACCGCGGCGGCCGCGTCGTCGGCGCGGTGCGCCTGACGCAGAGCGTCGACGCCGTCAACGAGCGCGTGAACCGCACGATGCTCGGGATCCTCGCCGTCGGCCTCGTCGTGCTGCTCGTCGCGCTCGCGGTCGCGTTCGTCCTCGCGCGCGGGATCGCGCGGCCGATCGCGCGCCTGCAGGACGCCGCGCGCCGCGTCGCCGGTGGCGATCTCGACGCTCGCGCCCCCGTCGAAGGCAGCCACGAGCAGCGCTCGCTCGCCGCCTCGTTCAACACGATGACCGAGCGCGTCGGACGCACCGTCCGTGCCCAGCGCGAGTTCGCCGCCGACGCCTCCCATCAGCTGCGCACGCCGCTGACCGGCCTGCGGCTGCGGCTCGAGGAGGCGCGGGCCGCTCGCGATCGCGCCGCGCTCGAGGACGAGCTCGACGCCGGCCTGCGCGAGGTCGACCGGATCGCCCAGACCGTCGACGAGCTGCTCGTGCTGGCCCGGACCGGCGAGCGCGACGCGCCCGGCGAGCTCGTCGACCTCGCCGACGCCGCGCGGGCGGCCGGCCGGCGCTGGGAGCCCGCGGCGACCGCGCACGAGCTCGCGCTGCACGTCGACGCGGCGGCGGCGGCGCCGGTGTGGTGCTCGCGGGCGGACCTCGACCGGGCGCTCGACGCGGTCATCGAGAACGCGATCCTCTACGGCGCCGGCGGTCGCGGCGTGACCATCCGGGTCGCGGGCAGCGCGATCGAGGTGCTCGACGAGGGGTCGGGCCTCGCGCCCGGCGAGGAGCAGCACGTCTTCGGACGCTTCCAGCGCGGCAACGCCGGCCGCGCCGCGAGCGGCACCGGGCTCGGGCTGGCGATCGCGCGCGAGCTCATGCGCTGCTGGAACGGCGACGCCGAGCTCGAGAACCGGGCCGGGCGCGGCGCCTGCGCGCGACTTGCGCTGCCGCCCTTTACCGGCTCTTTGCCCGGCGTCTGAGAGCCTGCGCGCCGATGCGAGAGCGCACGATCTGGATCGCCGCCGGCCTGCTCGGCCTGCTCGTCGCCGTCGGGCTCGCCGTGCTGACGAACCACGTCGCCCGGCCGCCGGTCGGGCTGTCGGGCGAGCCGGTCTCGGCCGGCGAGCAGCTCGCGCCGCCGCGCACGGCGCGGACGGCCACGACGCCGGCGCGCCGGCGGGGCGCGACGACGCCCGCGCGGACCGCCCCGACCGCGCCGCCGCCGCCCGTCGCACCGGCCGTCCCCGGGCGCGACGACGACGACAGGGACGACAACTCGGGCTCGGGCTCGGACGACGGCTCGGGCTCGGGCTCGGACGACAGCTCGGGCTCGGGCTCGGACGACGGCTCGGGCTCCGACGGCCGCGGCCGGGGCCGGGGCCGTGGTCGCGGCGGCGACGACTGAACCGCGATCGCACGCGGATCGTCGAGGTGTCGCTCGCGCAGCTCGCTCGCCGGCGCGCGCTACTCGCCCAGCGAGCGCGCCAGCTCGACGAGCAGCCGTACGCCCCAGCCCGAGCCGCCCTTGGACGCGTACGGCCTGCCGGCGCCCCACGCCGTGCCCGCGATGTCCAGATGCGCCCACGGCACCTCCCCCGTGAAGCGCTCCAGGAACTGCGCCGCGACGATCGACCCCGCCTTGCGGGTCTCGTTGACGTTCACGACGTCGGCGGTGTCGCTGTCGAGCGCCTTGGCATAGTCGGGGTGCAGCGGCAGCCGCCAGACGATCTCGCCGGTCGCCGACGCCGCGGCCTCGACCTTCGCCGCCCAGTCGTCGTCGGAGGCGAACAGCCCGGCGTGCACGTGCCCGAGCGCGGTGATGATCGACCCGGTCAGCGTCGCGACGTCGACGAGCCGCTCGGCGCCCTCGTTGACGGCGTGCGTCAGGCAGTCGGCCAGGACGAGCCGTCCCTCGGCGTCGGTGTTGATGATCTCGACCGTCGTGCCGTTGGCCGCCGTGACGACGTCGGCGGGCTTCAGCGCGTTGCCCGCGGGCATGTTCTCGGTCGCGCCCACGACCGCCACGACGCGCACCGGCAGCCCGAGCTCGGCGATCGCCTCGATCGCGCCGAGCACCGCGGCGCCGCCCGACATGTCGTACTTCATCTCGGACATCTTGTTGGCCGGCTTGATCGAGATCCCGCCGGTGTCGAACGTGACCGCCTTGCCGACGAGCCCGAGCACCGGTCCGCTCGCCGCCGGCCCGTCGTAGCGCAGGGTGATCAGCGCCGGCTCCTCGTGCGAGGCGCGCGCGACCCCGGCGAAGGCGCCCATGCCGCGCCGCTCCAGGCCGTCGCGGCCCTCGACCTCGACGGTCACGCCGTCGAGCTCGGCGAGGACGCGCGCGGCGTCGGCGAGATGGCGCGGCGCCATCTCGTTGGGCGGCGTGTTCTGCAGGTTGCGCGCCGCGTTGACCGCGCGGGCGACGATCTCGGCCTCGGCGACGACGTCGCCGAGGTCGTCGTGCGCGCTGACGACGAGCGCATCCAGGCTCGCCGGGTCGTCGGGCGGCTTGCCCTTGAAGCGGTCGAACCGGTAGTTGGCCAACACGGTTCCCTCGACGATCGCCGTCGCGATCTCGGCCCCGACCTTGTGCGGCACCTCCCAGCACAGCCGCTTCGCTCCGAGCTCGGAGGCGCGCCCGTGCGCCGCGGCGGCCGCGACGCGCACCCTCTCGCCGTCGAGCTCGGCGCGCTTGCCCAGCCCGACGAGGATCCAGCGCCGGCCGCCCGCGTGGGTCACCGCGAGGTGACGGTGCTTGGCCTTCGCCTCGCCGGTCGTGACGAGGCCGTTGAGCACCCCGTCGACGTCGTGGTGGACCTTCTCGCCGTCGAGCACGCCGATGACGACGGTGTCGGCGTCGGCGTCCTGCGGCAGCTCGGTGGTGGCCTCGACGATCACGGGCCCTGAATCTACCCGTCGCGGCGCGCGCGCTCGCGGCGCGTGCGCATCGCCCGCGCGGACGCGACCCATGATTAGACTGCCGCAGTGCTACGCCGCGCGACCAAAAGAGAGCTGCCCATGCCCAAGACCGTCATCCTCGGCTCCGCCCGCACCCCGATCGGCAAGCTGGGCGGCGGCCTGTCGACGGTCGACGCGACGGAGCTTGGCGGGATCGCGATCAGGGCCGCGCTCGAGCGCGCGAACGTCGACGGCGGCGAGATCCAGCACGTGATCATGGGCCAGGTGCTGCAGGCCGGCCAGGGGCTGATCCCGTCGCGCCAGGCGCAGATCAAGGGCGGGATCCCGAAGGAGGTCTCCTCGGAGACGATCAACAAGGTCTGCGCGTCGAGCGTGCGCGCCGTCGGCCTGCTGGATGCGCAGATCCGTGCCGGCGACGTCGAGGTCGCCGTCGGCGGCGGGATGGAGTCGATGTCCGGCGCGCCGTACGTGCTGCCCAACGCCCGCTTCGGCTTCCGCATGGGCGACGCCAAGGCGCTCGACGCGATGGTTCACGACGGGCTCACGAACCCGTTCTCGGGGCGGCAGATGTACGACGAGGCCACCGAGGTGGCGGACGAGCTCGAGATCTCCCGGCCCGACCTCGATCGCTGGGCGTTGCGCAGCCACGAGCGCGCGATCGAGGCGACCGACAACGGGCGCCTGCCCGAGGAGATCGTCGCCGTGACCGTCCAGGGCCGCAAGGGCGACACGGTCGTCGAGGTCGACGAGGCGCCGCGCCGCGGCAGCACGCTCGAGACGCTCGCCGGGCTGCCGGGCCTCGTCAGCAAGGAGGGCTCGCACACCGCCGGGAACTCGCCCGGCGTCAACGACGGCGCCGGCGCGATCGTCGTCGCCTCCGACGAGTGGGCGAAGGCCAACGGCCGCGAGATCCTCGCGACGATCGTCGCCCAGGCGCAGACGGCCGAGGAGTTCGCCTACCTCGCGCGCACGCCCGCCGCCGCCGCGAAGGTCGCGCTCGAGAAGGCCGGCCTGAGCGCCGAGGACATCGACCTGTGGGAGATCAACGAGGCCTTCGCCTCGGTCACGCTGCACTCGATGCGGACGCTCCGCATCGACGAGGAGAAGGTCAACGTCAACGGGGGCGCGGTCGCGCTCGGCCATCCGATCGGCGCCTCCGGCGCGCGCATCATCGGCACGCTCGTGCACGCGCTGCGCCTGCGCGGCGGCGGCCTGGGCTGCGCCGCCATCTGCTCGGGCGGCGGCCAGGGCGACGCGGTCATCGTGAAGGTCGAGGCCTGACCATCGGCGCCGACGTTGCGGGCGACGAGCGGGCCGGCGGCGAGGCGCGCGGAGCGCGCAGCGCGGCGTTCTTCGACCTCGACCGCACGCTCATGGCGGGGTCGTCGGGCTGGCACTTCGTCCGTGCGGCGTACGAGCGCGGGATGATCGACCGCCGGCGGCTCGCCGGCGACTCGCTCGACGCGCTGAGGTTCCGTCTGTGGGGCTCGACCGACGCCGGGACGGCGAAGGTCCGTGCGCGGATCGGGACGTACCTGACCGGCGTGCGCGAGCGCGACCTGCGGCGGATGGCGCCGCGCGTGCTCGCCGGGGTGCTGCCGCGGCTGTACCCGCAGATGCTCGACGTCGCCTATGCCCACCAGGACGCGGGCCGGCCGATCTACATCTGCACGGCGGCGTCGCAGGAGATGGCGGAGCTGCTGTCGCTCGTGCTGAGCTTCGACGGCGGGATCGGCTCGCGCTCGGAGGTGCTCGACGGCGTCTACACCGGCCGTGAGGGCGGCCTGTTCGCCTATCGCGAGGGCAAGGCGCAGGCGATCCGCGAGCTCGCCGAGCGCGAGGGCTTCGACCTGGACCGCTGCTACGCCTACTCGGACTCGGAGTCCGACCTGCCGATGCTGCGTGCCGTCGGGCATCCGGTCGCGGTCAACCCCGACAGCGCGCTGGCCCGCATCGCGGCGCAGGAGGGCTGGGAGGTCCTGCGCTTCGACCGCCTGCACCGCCGCCTGAAGATCGCGGCCGCCGCGATCGCCGCGGCCGCCGCCGCCGGCGGCGCGGGTCGGGCCGTCGTGCGGCGCAGCGCGCCGGTGCCGCGGCCGGCGCCGCGCGGCGCGGCGCGGCGCCGCGGCGCGGCGGGCCCCGCGCCCCGCCGCCTGCAGCGCCGCTGATCGCCGCGCGCCGGATACGGTTGGGGCGCGAGCAGATGAACACGCACGGCCTGACCGACGAGCAGAAGGACATCCACGCGCTCGCCGCGCGCTTCGCCGACGAGGTCGTCGCGCCGAGCGCGATGCAGTGGGACCGCGAGCACCGCTTTCCGAAGGAGGTCGTCGCGCAGCTCGGCGAGCTCGGGCTGATGGGCGTCTGCGTGCCGCAGGACTACGGCGGCGCGGGCGCCGACTACCTCTCCTACGCGCTCGTCCTCGAGGAGCTCTCGCGCGGCGACGCGGGTCTCGGCGTCACGCTCGCCGTCCATACCGGCGCGGGCACGCTGCCGATCGTCGCGTGGGGGAGCCGCCGGCAGATCGAGCGGCTCGTGCCGCCGCTCGCCCAGGGCCATGAGCTCGCGGCGTTCGCGCTGACCGAGGCCAACGCCGGCTCCGATCCCGCCGCGCTCACCTCGCGCGCCGACGACGGCAACCTCACCGGCCTGAAGCAGTGGGTGACCAACGGCTCGGTCGCGCACGTCTACATCGTCTTCGCCAGGGACCCGGAGCGTCCGAGCGCGTTCGTCGTGCGCCGCGGCGCGCGCGGCTTCAAGCCCGTTCGCGAGGAGGACAAGCTCGGCCTGAACTCGTCGAGCACCGCCGACCTGCAGTTCCAGGACACGCCCGCCGAGCGGCTCGGCCTGCCCGGCGCCGGCCTGCGGATCGCGCTCGCGACGCTCGACGGCGGGCGGATCGGCATCGCCGCCCAGGCGACCGGCATCGCGCAGGCGGCGCTCGACCTCGCCGTCGAGCACGCCAAGCGGCGGCGCACGTTCGGCAAGCCGATCGGAGCGCACCAGGCGATCCAGCAGAAGCTCGCCGACATGCAGACCGAGATCGAGGCGGCGCGGGCGCTGACCTGGCGCGCGGCGCGGCTGAAGGACGCCGACCGCCCGCACACCGTCGAGGGCGCGCAGGCCAAGCTGTTCGCCTCCTCGGTGGCGCGGCGCGTGACCGGCGAGGCGATCCAGGTGCTCGGCGGCTACGGCTATACGCGCGAGCTTCCGGCCGAGCGTTACTACCGCGACGCGAAGGTCACCGAGATCTACGAGGGCACCTCGGAGATCCAGCGCCTCGTCATCGCGCGGGCGCTGCTCGGCGACGCGGCGCGCGAGTGACGTAGGCTGCGCCAACCGTGACGACCAAGCCGCTGAACATCGACCCGATCGCCGAGGCGCGGCGGCACTGGACCGAGCGCTGGGGGGGCGAGCCGGCGCGCCCGATGGCGGCGGTCACGTCGATCATGCGCGCCCAGCAGATCCTGCTCGCCCGCCTCAACGAGCTGCTCGGCCCGCTCGGGCTGACGTTCCCGCGCTACGAGGCGCTCATGCTGCTGTCGTTCACGCGCCAGGGCACGCTGCCGCTCGGCAAGATCGGCGAGCGCCTGCAGGTGCACCGCACGAGCGTCACGAACATCGTCGACAAGCTCGAGGCCGACGGGCTCGTCCGCCGCGTCGCCCACGAGTCCGACCGGCGCACGACGCTCGCGCAGATCACCGACGCCGGCCGCGACGTCGCCGAGCGCGCGACCGAGCTGCTGAACGCCGACGCCTTCGGCCTCGCGGCGCTCACCGAGGACGAGCAGGAGCGCGTGACCGAGCTGCTGCGCACGCTACGCCAGGAGGCCGGCGACTTCGAGTGACTACGTCGCTGCGCGGCGCAGCTCGCCGTGCCAGCCGGCGTAGGCGACCAGCTCGTCGTGCTCGAGCAGGGGGATGCCGTAGGCCTCGGCCGCGTTCGCCGCCCGCCGTCCCTTCTCGCCGAAGTCCTTCGGATTGCGGCGGTCCAGCAGCGCGATCGCACGCGCGTACTGCGCGCGAAAGCCGCGCTCGCACTCGACGACCTTTCCCCACGCGGCGATCGCTCCCCAGACGGCCTCGGGCGCGGGCAGGTCCGGCTCGGCGGGCAGGTCGTAGTACGCCGAGAAGCCGCAGTTGCAGTCGCGCTGCGGCGCGTCGTGCCCGCGCAGCGCAAAGCACTTGGCGATGCGGTCCTGGTCGACCGGCCACGGCACCGGCCTGACGCGTGGCGCGATCATGCCGAGCGCCGGATTGGGCATGAAGCGGCCGGCGACGAAGATCCCCGAGTACAGCGCGCCGCGCTTGGCCCCCCAGCGGCGGAAGCCCACCAGCGGCTGCGCGACCGGCTCGACGCTCACGGCCCGACTCCGGCCCGTTCGGGGTGCTCGACGGCGACGCTCAGCGCAGGTCCTCGCTACGTCTTGACGGGCTCGGGCTTCGGCGGCGCCTTGACGGGCTCGCGCTCGGGCGCCGCCGGCCGGACGGGCGCCGGGCGCTCGGTCTCGCGGATCGGTCGTCCAATGTCTCCCATTGCAGTGCCTGAAATCCTACGCGCAGCGACTGATGAGCCGCCCTGCGAGGAGCAACCTCCCGACGGCGAGCCCGAGCGCGGACATCACCGGGCCGTACTACTCGACGGCGCCACCGAGGTCGTCGGCGTCGCCGAGATCGCCGAGCTCGCCGAGGTCGCCGAGCTCGTCGGCGTCGCCGAGGCCGCGGAGGTCGTCGGAGTCGCCGAGCAGCGTCCGCGTCAGCTCGCCGGCGCTCGTGCGCAGCTCGGCCAGCGCCGTGCGCAGCTCGCGCTCGCCGACGCGCAGCGGGCCGTCGTCCGACTCGTCGGCGGCGACCAGCGCACTGCGGCGCAGAAGCTCGCGGATGAACGCCGGGCTCGTCCCGGCGAGCTCGTCGATCAGCTCGCCGGCGTCGTCGAGCGCGAGCTGCAGGCCCTCGCCGTAGAGCGCCAGCAGCCGCCGCCGGCCGTCGGCGTCGGGCAGCGGCAGCTCGACGGCCTGGTCGATGCGGCCCGGTCGCGCGGCGAGCGCCGGCTCGACCCGCCGGGGCGCGTTCGTCGTGAGCACGAACAGCACGTCGTGGTCGGCGTCGAGGCCGTCCATCGCGTTGAGCAGCTCGAACAGGATCGCGTTCGTCGGCTCGAACGAGCGCTCCATCGCCACCAAGTCGACATCCTCGAGGATGACGATCGCCGGCGCCAGCGCGGTCGCCAGGTCGACGGACGCCGACACCGTGCCGAGCCCCTGGCCCGTCAGGAGCACGACCGTGCGGTCGGGCATCTGCGTCGCGAGGTACATCGCGGTCAGCGTCTTGCCGACGCCCGGCGGGCCGTGCAGCAGCAGCCCGCGGCGCAGGTGGCGGCCGCTCGCGCGCAGCCGCTCGGCGTGGCGCGACATGCCGAACGCCGTGCGCTCGATGCGCTCCAGCACGCCCGCCGGCAGGACGATCTGCTCGCGGGCGATCGCCGGCAGCGAGCGGACGGTGAGCGGCGCGTCCTCGTCGCCGTGGAAGTGGCGCGAGCGCAGCTCGAGCACGCGCCCGCGGTAGACGTTGCGCTCGTTCATCAGCCGCCACAGCTCGGCGACGACCGCCTCGGCGCGCCCGCGATCGTCGGACATGACCTCGAGCGCGAGCTCCTCGCCCATGCCGCGGTTGGAGCTGGCGAGCATGATCGCCAGGCGCTCGTGCTCGTCGCCGACGAGCCACAGTCCGAGCTGCACGCACGTGATGCTCTCGTCCTCGCCGAGCGGCACCGTGACGTGCTCGGGCGCGCGTGCGCTGCTCATGCCGTCGACCCAGCCGCCCACGCCGGCGAGGTCGGCGAGCCCGAGCTCGTAGCCGGGCATCGCGGCGAGGCCGACGAGCTCGGACGGGCGCTCGGCGAGGAAGGCGTCGATCGCGACCTGGAAGTTCGGGCGGTCCCACGCCTGCAGTGGGCGCGTGACGATCGGCAACTCGGTCGGGTCGGCGCCGAAGTGCGCCGCCAGCCGCTGGCGCAACTCGGGCTCGGGCTGGGGCGCGTGCTCCTCGGCCCACGCGGTGAGCCGCTTGATCGCGTCGGCAAGCTCCTCGGGTTCCATCCGGCGGATGCTCGCACGGCCGCAGCGAGCCCGCCTCGCCCGAAGTTCACGGCACCCGGGTGAGGACGGTGCAGCAGTTCGAGTCCACGATCGGTGCGTGACGAGGGACGCCGCGATCGAGCGCGTGGGCAAGCGTGCGCCGGGCGGCGTCGAGCACGAGGCGGCGACCGCGGCGGCGCTCGCGCAGGAGCTCGTGGGTCGCTTCGGGCTCGATCGCCCCGCGTCCCGCGCGCGGCCCGCGCGCGACTCGGGCGTGCTCTGGACAGCGGCCGTGAGGAGTGGACGTCGAGCGTCGTGGCAGCCGAGTTGCCCGCTTGCTGTCACTCGAGCATGCGGTCCGCAGGGAAGCAGGTGGCCGCCGCACGGGATTGCGGATGAAGCGTCCTCGTGGTGGACGCAACGTCCAGACCCTCTTGGCGCGCCCGGGCGGTGGTGCCGTCGGCATCGGCGTTGTCGCCCACGCCTCCCGGCGCCGGTCGACCTCGCGTGGCGCCCGGACCGCCGGCGGCGCACAACCCAACGCGCTCGTCGACGCCCTGCTCTGAGCGATCGTCGCGGAATCACGGTCGTGCCTCCCGAACGACCTCGCCACCCGATATACTCGACCTTCCGACTGTCGGGTACCAGACACTATGGCGACCACCCACCATCCGCCCTCGTCCGCCGACGAGTGGCGCGCGGCGTACGGACTGCAGCCCGAGCGCGGGGCGCCGTTCACGACGCTCGGCGGAATCCCCGTCAAGGCGCTCTACACCGCCGAGGACGCGCCCGGCGATCCCGGTCATCCCGGCGTCTATCCGTACACCCGCGGCGTCTACCCCTCGATGTACCGGGGGCGGCTGTGGACGATGCGCCAGTTCGCCGGCTTCGGCACCGCCGAGGAGACCAACGAGCGCTTCCGCTACCTGCTCGCGCATGGCCAGGACGGCCTGAGCACCGCGTTCGACATGCCCAGCCTCATGGGCTACGACTCAGACCACCCGCTGAGCCTCGGTGAGGTCGGCCGCGAGGGCGTCGCGATCGACACGCTCGACGACATGCAGACGCTGTTCGACGGCATCGACGTCGGCGAGATCTCGGTCTCGATGACGATCAACGCGCCGGCCGCGGTCATGCTCGCCTTCTACGTCGCGGGGGCCGAGGCGCGCGGGATCCCCGCCGAGCGCCTGCGCGGCACGATCCAGGCCGACATCCTCAAGGAGTACATCGCCCAGAAGGAGTGG
>DASZOA010000264.1:0-2168 GCA_035551055.1 Solirubrobacteraceae bacterium | reverse complement strand
GGACGACGCAGTCCCTGAAGAGCGCGGATCGTATCGGTCAGTCGCCGGCGGAAGATATCCGCGGAGAAGCGGCGCGCGTGCTGGCTGATCCGCAGCGGTGAGTAACTTCGAAACTCGTGGTACCGAAGTACCTCCGGGTCGCGTCTCCCAACTGCTGTAAATCGCCTGGCTCCGTAAGAGCCACGGCGTAGGTTCCCCATAGCCCTGCAAGACCAAGAAGGGAGACCTACGCCGTGAGACGCACCGTACCGCCGTCGGCGGAGATAGAGAAGAAGATGGACGAGCTGCTCGCCGGAGGAGTCGCCGCCGGCGACCCCGAGGGAGCCCTGTCCGAGCTGGCCTCGCTGGGTGCTCGCCTGATCATCCAGCGCGCCGTAGAGGAGGAGTTCGACGCCTGGCTGGGTCGGGCGCGCTACGAGCGCAAGTCCGAGGCGGCGCCCGGCAAGCGCAACGGCTGGCGCCCGCGACGAGTGCAATCAGCCGAGGGAGAGATCGAGGTGGAGCTGCCGCAGGCGCGCGAGGCGGCCGAGCCGTTTACCTCGAAGCTGTTCCCGCGCGGCTCGAAGCGGCTGTTGAGGACCGAGCCGCTCAAGGCGCTCGTGGTCGGAGCGTTCGTGCGCGGGCTCTCGATGCGCGACGTCGAGTCGCTGTGCGAGGAGGCGGGTCTCGGCCAGCTATCGAAGTCGACCGCCTCCAGAATCTGCCGCGAGCTGCGCGAGCGCTTCGCCGCGTTCATGGCGCGCGACCTCTCGCAGATCCAGTTGGCGACGCTGTTCTTGGACGCCATCTACCTGCCGGTCCGCCCCCACGGGGCCAAGGAGGGCGTGCTGTGCGCCTGGGGCTTCACCGCGACCGGCGAGCGCGTGCTGCTCTCCGTGCAGCTCGGAATGCGCGAGTCCGAGGAGGACTGGCTCTGCCTCGGGCGCGACCTGACCGCGCGTGGGCTGCTCGCGCCGCTGCTGGTCGTCGCCGACGGCGCCCCTGGGCTGATTGCCGCGATTGAACAGCTCTGGCCCGACGCGGACCGCCAGCGCTGCACGGTCCATCGGCTGCGCAACGTGCTCGCCAAGCTGCGCGAGCGCGAGCGCGGGCGGCTCACCTACTGGCGCGCGCTCGACGAGGCCACCGGCGTCGAGGACGGCCGGCGACGGCTCGGGACGCTGATCGCGGAGCTCGACGGCGCGGGCTTTACGGCCGCGGCCGCCTGCCTGGCCGACGACCTCGACGCGCTCTGTGTCCATCTGCGCTACCCGCTGCGCCACCGTCGGCGCTGGCGGAGCACGAATCTGCTCGAGCGCTCGCTCGGCGAGGTGCGCCGGCGGACCAAGGTGATCGGGCGCTTTCCGGGCGAGACGAGCTGCCTATCGCTCTGCTGGGCGGTGCTCGATCTCGTCATCACGCACTCCAACGGTGTCACCTTCACCGACCTGGACCGCCTGGCGATCGAGCGCCTTGGGCGCGAGCGAACGGAGCGGTCGACCGGAGAGGAGGTGATCGCCGCATAGACTGACGCCCAGGGAGCCTGGGCCGGCGAAGTTACAGCGGCTCAGGGACGCGACCAGCAACGAAGTTAGCTACCCGTTCTTTAGCGCGCAGAGCGTGCGATCGGTTTGCCATCTGCCGGATCGGCCACCGGGTGGTGAGCGCGACGACCGGAACGCTCACGCGCCGAGCCGGTCGCGGCCCTCTCTGAGCAGGGCCGGGTCTCCCACGTCGGCCACCACGCCGAGCTCGAGAAGCAGATTCTGAGCTTCACCGGTGCAGTCGGTGAGCGCAGTCCCGACTGCCTCGACGCCGCCACGTGGGCGATCACCGACCTGATGGGCTACGGCCTGCGTCGGGACGACGTCGCCCTCGGCAACACCGTCGTCCCCTACACCAACCACGTGACCGATCCGACGGCCGTGCCGTGGTCTTGACCGAGCGTACGTCGATCCGCGTCGAGCAGGGCGACCGAGGCGCCTCGCCCGCTCAGAGTCTTGAACTCACGGTTGGCGAGTGGGAAAGGGCACTGGTCTTCAAAACCGGCGATCTCGATCCGGTCGCAGGCCTCCAATCCTCTTCGCCTTCCGGGTTTCGCGCCGCGAGCTCGTCGACACGTTCCACGCGGCCGCGCTTGCGGCGGGCGGTACTGACACGGTCGGGAGATCTACCACCCTTACTACTAC
>DASZOA010000263.1:0-2365 GCA_035551055.1 Solirubrobacteraceae bacterium | reverse complement strand
GGCCGCCTGTGGCAGGAAGGCAAGCTCGCCGACAAGGTCGCGACGTCGTTCACCTCGTCGCAGACCCCGCACGGCGGGCAGGAGTCGACGATCCTCGCGCTCAACACGACCCTCTACCACTGGGGGATGGTGATCGTGCCGCTCGGCTACACGGTCCGCGAGGTCTTCGCGGCCGGCGGCAACCCCTACGGCACGTCCTACACCTCAGGCCACAAGGTCACCGGTCCGGACGCGAACGCGCTCGACGTCGCGCGCTATCAGGGCCAACGGCTCGCCCGCTACGCGAGCGCGGTCGCCGAGGCGCGCAACAAGGGAGCGTTCGCCGTACGCAGGCCCAGCCCCGAGAACTTCCGCGGCGCAACGTTGCGTGACGCCTCGCCAGCGACAGCCACACGAACCGAAGCACCGGTCACCGATCAGCGCGTGGCGGATCCGCTGCGAGCAGAGACCCGGGTGCCGACCAGGCACTGGCACGGGCGCGACCGCACACCCGGCCCGCGAGCCTGACGCCGATGGCAAACCCAGGAGGCGCACATGGCCGTTTCAACCTCGCATGAGTCGTCGCCCGCGGTGGCCGACGCTGCCGCGATCCGCCCCTTCGGGATCGAGATCGCGCAGGAGGAGATCGACGAGCTTCGGCGGCGCGTGCGGGCGACGCGGTGGCCCGACAAGGAGACCGTCAGCGACCGGTCACAGGGGGTCCAGCTGGCGAAGCTGCGCCCGCTCGTCGAGCACTGGGGCGACGGCTACGACTGGCGCAAGGCCGAGATGGCGATGAACGCGCTACCGCAGTTCATCACCGAGATCGACGGCCTGGACATCCAGTTCGCGCACATCCGCTCGCCGCACGACGACGCGCTGCCGTTGCTCATGACGCACGGCTGGCCGGGCTCGATCATCGAGCTCCTCAAGGTCATCGAGCCGCTCACGAACCCGACGGCCACGGGTGGGCGAGCCGAGGACGCCTTCCACCTCGTCCTTCCGACGATGCCCGGCTACGGGTTCTCGGGCAACCCGACGTCGACCGGCTGGAGCCCGGCCCGGATGGCGAGCGCGTTCCACGAGCTCATGCTCCGGCTCGGCTATCCGCGGTACGTCTCCCAGGGAGGCGATTGGGGCGCGATCATCTCCGAGCTGCTTGCGGTGCAGGCCCCGGAGGGACTGCTCGGCATCCACGTCAACATGCCCGGGACCGTGCCGCCGGACGTCCTGCGGCACCTGCGCAACTTCGACCCGGCGCCGGCCGAGCTGTCGGATCGCGAGAAGATCGCATACGACCGCCTGCTGCACTTCTACCGCGACGGCTTCGGCTACGCGGCGATGATGAACCAGAGCCCGCAGACGATCGGCTACGCCCTCGCGGACTCGCCGGTCGGGATGGCGGCGTACTACTACGACAAGTTCGCGGAGTGGACCGACAGCGGCGGCGAGCCCGAGAAGGTGCTCACCCCCGACGAGATGCTCGACGCCATCTCGCTGTACTGGCTCACCAACACCGGCACGTCCTCGTCGCGGTCGTACTGGGAAGGAGCGCAGGCCGGCGGCGGCCCGTTCGACGCCTTCGACATCCCGAGCGTCCCCGTTGCCGTCACGGTGTTCCCGGCCGAGATCTACCCCGCGCCGCGAAGCTGGGGCGAGCGGGCCTTCGGCAACCTCGTGCACTGGAACGAGGTCGACAGAGGCGGTCACTTCGCCGCCTGGGAGCAGCCGCAGCTATTCGCAGAGGAGGTCCGCGCGGGCCTTGAGTCCCTGCGCTAGTTGGAACACACGACGCCCACGAGACCCTGCGATCCGCTGCGCAGCGAGACTGCTGCCGGCGCTCACCCTTACCGACGAAGGAGGCGCGATGCCGCCGATCATCTCCCGGGGCTTCCGGGGCCGCCGCGACGACACGCCCGGCGACCGCGTGCCGCCCGGCCAGTACGTAACGGGGGACTTCCCCGTCCTCTCCGCCGGCCCGACGCGGCACACGCCGGTGGAGCGCTGGGACTTCTCGATCGTGGGCGAGGTGGACGAGCCGCGTCGCTGGTCCTGGGACGAGTTCCGCGCGCTGCCCAGCGAGGAGATCACCGTCGACATCCACTGCGTGACCAAGTGGTCCAAGCTCGACACCGTCTGGCAGGGGGTCTCCGTCGACACGCTGCTGGACGGCATCGAGACATCGGCGGAGTACGTCGTCCAGTTCTGCGACGGGGGCTACACGACGAACCTGCCGCTCGAGGACGTCACGGGCGGCAAGGCCTGGATCGCCTTCGACTACGGCGGCGAGCCGCTCGATCCCGAGCATGGCGGCCCCGCACGCATGCTGGTCCCGCACCTGTACTTCTGGAAGAGCGCGAAGTGGGTGCGCGGGCTGCGGCTCGCG
>DASZOA010000262.1:0-3993 GCA_035551055.1 Solirubrobacteraceae bacterium | reverse complement strand
GCGCCGCGCCGGCGGCGCTGCGCGACGGCGCGCTCGTCGCCGGCCTCGCGCTGCTCGGCGCGCTCGTCTGGCTCGCGCGCAACCTCGCGCTGTCGGGCAACCCCGTCTTCCCGCTGCAGGTCGCGCCGTTCGGGCTGACGATCTTCGACGCGCCGCCCGACGTGATCCGCGACGAGCTGGGCTTCTCGATCGCCGACTACGCCGGCGAGCCGGACGTCCTGCTCCAGGTCGCGCTGAAGGTCGTCGAGGGGCTCGGTCCGGCGCCGGTCGTGTGCGCCGTCGCGCTCGCCGCCGCCGTCGTCGTCGCGCGCCGGGGCGGGCGCGCGCCCGATTCGCGCGTGCTCGTCCTCGTCGCGGCGGCGGTCGCGCTCGCGCTCGTCTACACGATCACCCCGGCGACGGCGCTCGGCTTGCGGGGCACCCCGTCGCTCGCGCACGCCAACACGCGCTACGCGATCCCCGCGCTGGCGCTCGCGCTGCCGGTGCTCGCGTGGGTCGCCGGGCGGCTGCCGCGCCCGGCCGCGCTCGCGCTCGAGGTCGCGCTCGCGGCCGGGGCGCTGTGGGGCGCGCAGCGCGGCTACGAGGTGCGCGGCGGGCGCGACGTCGTGCTCGCCGCCGCCGGCATCGCCGCGCTCGGCGCCGCGGCGTGGCTGCTCTGGCGCCTGCGCGATCGCCGCGTCGTCCTCGCCGGCGCCGCGACCGCCGCGCTGATCGTCGGCCTCGCCGCCGGCAACCGCGTCCAGGACCGCATCAACGACGCGCGCTACCGCGGCATCGATCCCGCCCTCGACGCGCTGCTCGCGGCGGCCCCGGAGGACAAGCGGATCGGCCTGGCCTTCGCGACCTACTGGTCGCTCGGCGACCTGTCCCCGGTCTGGCCGGCGTTCGGCCGGCGGCTCGGCAACGACGTCGAGTACGTCGGCGAGTTCGTCGACGGCTTCCTGACGCCGTACGACGACGCGGCGAGCTTCCGCGCCGCGCTGCGGCGCGGTCGCTACGACGTCCTGGTCGTCGGGCGCAGTCCGATCGCCCGCCAGAGCACTCCCGCGCAGCGCTGGGCGATCGACGCGGGCTGGCGAACGATCGCACTCAGCGAGCGGATGCGGGTGCTCGTGCCGCCGGGCGGCGGGCAGGAGGTCGACGCGCCATGAGTGAGGCACGCCGCAGCGTGACCCGTTACCCTCCCGCGCCGATGCACCTCCGCCTGCTCGCGCTGGTCGCGCTTCTGCTGCTCCTCGGTGCCTCTCCGGCCCAGGCGTCGCCCGACCAGGCGTCCGTGATGATGGACGACGATCAGCTGCTGTACCGCGGCGACAAGGTGCGCGCGCGGGCGCTCGTGGTCATGAAGAACCTCGGCGTCGACGTCGTGCGCGCGACGATCCTCTGGAAGACCGCCGCCGAGGGCGCGTCGTTGACGAACAGCGAGATCAGACGCCTGAAGAGCGACCGTCTGCGCCGCCAGGCGCGCCGGCAGCGGGCGCGGTTCAAGCCGAAGGACCCGCGGACGTATCCGACGCGCAACTGGGATCGCTACGACAACCTCGTCAAGGAGGCGGCGCGCCTCGGCCTGCGCGTGTACTTCACGATCACCGGCCCCGGCCCGTCGTACGCGCATCGCAGGGCCCCGCGGAGCCAGCGGCGCAACGCCGGCACCTTCAAGCCGTTCCCGACCCGCTTTCGCGACTTCGTCGAGGCCGTCGGCCGGCGCTACTCGGGCCGCTACCGCGACGAGAACGCCATCCGGCGCCCGCTGCCGCGCGTCTCGCGCTGGTCGATCTGGAACGAGCCCAACCAGCCCGGCTGGCTGACGCCGCAGTACGAGAAGCGCGGCGGCCAGGTCGTCCCCGCCGCGCCGGCGCTGTACCGCGAGCTCTACCAGGCCGGGGTGCAGGGCCTCGAGCGCTCGGGCCACAGCCTGGCGACGGACGGGATCTTCCTCGGCGAGACGGCACCGCTGGGGTCCACTCAGCGCGGGCCGCGCAACGGGATGCGGCCGGTGCCGTTCCTGCGCGAGCTGCTGTGCGTCAAGCCCGATGGCACGCAGTACACGGGCGCCGACGCCACGAAGCGCGGCTGCGAGGACTTCGCCAGGAACGGGCCGCTGAAGGCGACCGGGTTCGCCCACCACCCGTACACGAAGAAGGTCGCGCCGACGAAGGCGCCGGCCAGCCCCGATGAGATCACGATCGCCAACATCGGGACGCTCGGCCCGCTGCTCGACACGCTCGCGGCGCAGTCCGGCGGGCGCATCCCGGCCGGGCTTCCGATCCTGCTGACCGAGTTCGGCTACGAGTCCAACCCGCCCGACACGCGCAACGGCATCCCCTACGCGCGCCAGGCCGAGTACAACCAGCTCGCCGAGTTCCTGGCCTACAACGAGCCGCGCGTGCAGGCCACGACGCACTTCCTGCTGCGCGACGTCGCGCCGCTCAGGCGCTACCCGAAGGGCTCGCGGCTGTACTGGTTCACCTACCAGTCGGGCCTGTACAAGAACTCAGGCGGGGCCAAGCCGGCGCTGTTCGCATACAGCCTGCCGTTCGTCGTGTTCCCCAGCGGCGCCGGCGTCACCGGGTACTGGGGGCAGCTGCGCTTCCGCCCCAACGGCGGCCAGGACCTCGCGGTGATCATGTGGCGGCCCGACAGCCGGACGCCGTGGCAGCAGCTCGGCGCGCCGGCGACGACGTCGCCGCTGGGCTTCTTCACGGGGACGGTCGCGACGCCGGGCATCGGCGGCGAGTACCGCGCCGTCTACGTCAACCCGCAGTCCGGCAGGATCTCGCACTCCTCGCTGCCGGCCAAGCCGTAGCGCTCATCGCCGCCGCGAGCCCGCGTACGGGTCGCGGCGCCCGAGCGCGCGCCGCAGCCCGGGCACGGCGAGGAGCATCGCGAGCGCGCGCTCCCGCGGGCCCGGGGGGCGCAGCGCGAAGGCGCGGCGCAGCTCGGCGCGCGCGTCCGCGTAGGCGCGCTCGCGCACCAGCCCGCGGGCGAGCGCGAGCCGGTCGGCGGCCTCGGTGCGCCGCCGCGCGCGCTCGTCGACGAGCCCGGCGTGCGTCCGGTGGACGTGCAGCTGCGCGCGCGCCAGGCCGGCGACGTCGCCCGACAGCGCGCCCGGCGAGCGGCGGTAGCGCACGACGGCGCGCGGCTGCATGACGAACGCGTGCCCGCGCGCGAGCAGGCGCAGCCACAGGTCCCAGTCCTCGGCGCGCGGCAGCGGGAACTCCAGCCCCCCGGCGTCGAGCACCGCCGCGCGCCGCAGCAGCGCGCTGGAGACGCACAGCGGGTTGCGCTCGTAGAGCAGCGCCAGCAGCTCGGACGCGCCGTGGCGGCCGGGCGCGAGCTCGTCCCAGCGCTCGCCGGTCGGCCGCCCGTCGAGCCCCACGATGCGGGCGTGCCCGAAGCACGCCGCCGCGTCGGGATGCTCGCCCAGCGCCTCGAGCTGCGCGGCGTGCTTGCCCGGCTCCCAGGCGTCGTCGGCGTCGCAGAACGCGACGAGCTCGGTGTCGAGCTGCGCGAGGCCGGTCGCCCGCGCGTAGCTCAGCCCGCGCCGCTGGGTGTGGCGGAGCAGCCGGCAGTGCGGCGCGTGGTCGGGCAGCAGGGCGACCGGCTCGGGCGAGCCGTCGTCGACGACGATCACGGCCTCGGGCCGCGGGTCCTGCGCGAGGATCCCGTCGAGCGTCTCGGCGAGCAGCGACGGCCAGCCGTGGATCGGCACGATGACCCCGGTCCGCATGGCTCGTCACCCGGCCGCCGGCAGCGCGGCGGCGGGTGCGCGTCGCTGGCTCGCGCGCATGCTCGGCCGGACCGTAGCGCAGGCGCGCGGTCGGTTCCGCCCGGTGCGCCGAATCGTCACCATCGTGTCATGCCGCTTCCGATCGTCACCGAGCGCCTGCTGCTGCGCGCGTACGAGTCGGACGACCTGCACGAGCTGCACGCCGTGCTCTACAGCGACGGCGAGGCGATGCGGCTGCTCGGCGGCCCGCGCGACCTCGCCGG
>DASZOA010000261.1:0-1900 GCA_035551055.1 Solirubrobacteraceae bacterium | reverse complement strand
GTGACGACGACGTAGGTGTGCGCGTGGCCGGGCTCGCCCATCCGCGTGGGCGCGGGCATGATCACGTCGTCGTCGAGTCTGAGCTCGACGTGCTGGAGCTCGCCGTCCTCGCCTTCGTACACGGCGTGGCGCTCGAAGCCGAAGGCATCGCAGAGAAAGTCGATCGCGGCGCGCACGTCGCGGTAGGGGATGATCGGTGAGATCGATGACATCAGCGCGACGTTACCGGCGATACCGACGGCCGTGGCGCGAGATACTCGCCTGCTGGCATGCACTCGGCGACGCGCGGCCGACCGGTCGGGCGGGCGCACCGACCGGTGCGAAAGCTGGCGCGGCCCGTTCGGCCGTGCGAGCATCGGGCGATGAGCGATCCAGCCTCCCCACCCGATGCTGCCACCGCTCGCCGCGACGCGCTGGTCGAGCGGCTGTTCCTGGCCACCGTAGGAGCCTGGGACGTGCTCGCCGTGTACGTCGGCGACCGGCTGGGGCTGTACCGGATCCTCGCCGAGCGGGGCGCGAAGACCGCCGGCGAGCTCGCCGATGCCGCCGACCTGAGCGAGCGCTACGCGCGCGAGTGGCTCGAGCAGCAGGCCTCGAGCGGCATCCTCGAGGTCGACGACGCGCACGCCGACGCCGGCGCGCGCCGGTACACGCTTCCGCGAGGCCACGACGAGGCGCTCGTCGACGAGACGAGCCTGAACTGCATCGCGCCGATCGGCCAGCTCGTGGTCGCGTGCGTCAGGCCGATCGACGCCGTGCTCGAAGCCTTTCGCAGCGGTGACGGCGTCCCGTATGCCGACTACGGCGCCGACCTCCACGAGGGGCAGGCCCGGTTCACGCGACCGATGTTCGACAAGCTGCTGGGCGGCGAGTGGCTGCCCGCGGTCGCCGACGTGCACGAGCGGCTGCTGGCCGACCCGCCGGCGCGCGTCGCCGACGTCGCCTGCGGCGAGGGCCGGTCGAGCCTGGCGATCGCCCGGGCGTATCCGAAGGTCCGCGTAGACGGAATCGACATGGACGCGGCGTCGATCGAGGCCGCGCAGCGACACCTGGCGGGCAGCGGCCTCGAGTACAGGGTCGCCTTTCACGTGCGCGACGCCGCCGACGAGGAGCTTGCGGGAAGCTACGACCTCGTCTACATCCATGAGGCCCTGCACGACATGTCCTATCCCGTCAGTGTCCTCGAGGCCTGCCGCGCGCTGCTCGCCGACGGCGGCTCGGTGATCGTCGGCGACGAGCGCGTGCCCGACGAGTTCGACCCCCCGGGCGACGAGATCGAGCGCTTCTACTACGGCTTCAGCATCCTGCACTGCCTGCCGGTCGGGATGGTCGGCGAAGGTGCCGCGGGGACCGGCACGGTGATGCGCGCCGGCACCGTGCGCCGGTATGCCGAGGAGGCGGGCTTCGGCGACGTCGAGGTGCTGCCGATCGAGAACGACTTCTACCGCTTCTACCGGCTCACCCCGTAGGCGTTGCACCGGCGGCGCGCCGACGGCCCTCGACCGCCTCTGCGCCGGCGGTGTCGATCGTGCCGCGGATGGTGCTGGCGGACGGCTGGAGCGCGATGTCGAGACGCAGCCGCTGGTCGTCAGCCATGGCGATCGAACGTGGGCGGCGGGGTCGCGTCGGTCGCCAGGACGTCCCGGCTCGTGCCCGCTGGCTCGAGCCATGCCGCGGGTAGGACGTTCGGGATGTGTCCGGGGTAGTCGGGGGCGACGCGCTCGGCGAGGCCTGCCGCGGGGCGACCGGCGAGCTGCGTGGCGAGGTCGTCGAAGCGCAGCAGCAGCGCGATGTTCGGCGCGATCTGGAAGTCGGCGGCGTTGAGGTCCGGACCGTTGAGCACGCCGTCGGCGATCCATGCGTCGATCTCGTCCAAGCGCTGCGCCAGCGAGCCGAGGTC
>DASZOA010000260.1:0-6622 GCA_035551055.1 Solirubrobacteraceae bacterium | reverse complement strand
TCCCGCTCCCGCTCCCGTGACCCGCGCGTCGTGATGCACACGAGCTTCCACTGCATGGGCTGCGAGATGTCGCTGCAGGTCGCCGACGACGGCGCGGCGCGGGGCGCGCGGCACCTGCTCGAGCGCTTCGACGCCTGCCTGTCGCGCTTCGACCCCGACAGCGAGCTGAGCCGGCTCAACCGCGACCGGCGCGAGACCGTGCCCGCATCCGCGCTGCTGCGGGCCGCGGTCGCCGCGGCGCGCTGGGCGGCCGAGCGCTCGCGCGGGCTCGTGGACCCGACGCTGCTCCCCGCGCTCGCCGCGCAGGGGTACGAGCCGTCCCTCGCCGGCGCGACGCCGCCGTCGCTGCGCTCCGCCCTGGCGGCGGCGCCCCCGCGCCGGCCCGCGCGCCCCGCTCGGCGCGCGCGCGGGCGCGCGATCGAGATCGACGCCCCGGGCGGCACGGTCACGCGGCCGCCGCGGCTCGCGCTCGACACCGGCGGCAGCACGAAGGGGCTCGCCGCCGACGCCGTCGCGTACCTGCTCGACGACGAGCCGGGCTACGTCGTCGACTGCGGCGGCGATCTGCGGATCCGCGCCCCACGATCGATCGCGGTCGCCGTCGAGCACCCGCTGGCCGGGACCGTCGCGCACACGCTGCAAGTCGCGTCCGGCGCCGTCGCGACCTCCGGGCTGGGGCGCCGGCTGTGGCGCCGCGGCGACGGCTTCGCCCACCACCTGCTCGACCCGGCGACGGGCGAGCCCGCCTGGACTGGCGTCGTCCAGGCGACCGCGCTGGCGCCGAGCGCGCTCGAGGCCGAGACGCTCGCCAAGGCCGCGCTGCTCGCCGGGCCGCGGGCCGCCCGCCGGCTGCTCGCCGCGCACGGCGGCGTGCTCGTCCACGACGACGGCGCGGTCGAGCCCGTCGGGCCGCGCGCCCGCCCATCCCTGCAGATCATCCCGATGGAGGTGGCCGCATGACGGCACCCGATCCGACCGCGCACGCGTGGTGGCTGGCCAGCCGCGCGTCCGGCATCACCGCGCTCCTGCTCGTCTCCTGCTCGGTCCTGGTCGGCCTGGCGATGGCGACGAAGGTCCTGCGCGGCCGCGTCAGGCCGCCGGTGCTCGTCAAGCTCCACGAGCATCTCGCGCTCGCCGGCCTCGTCGCGATCGCCGTGCACGCGATCACGCTGCTCGGCGACGGCTGGCTGAACCCCGGCCCCGTCGGCGTGCTCGTGCCGTTCGTCATGGACCACGAGCCGCTGTTCACCGGGCTGGGCGTCATCGCCGCGTACCTCGCGGCGCTGCTCGGCCTGTCGTTCTACGTGCGCCGGCGGATCGGCACGAAGCGCTGGCGCTCGCTGCACCGGCTGACGCTGCTCGTCTACGTGCTCGGCGTGGTCCACACGCTCGGCGCCGGAACCGACGCCGCGACGCCGTGGCTGCGGGCGGTCCTGCTCGTCACGGGCGCGCCGATCCTGTTCCTCGCGCTGCTGCGCTGGCTGCCGGACTTCGGCGCCGGGCCGCGGCCCGCGCAGCCCCGCCCGCGGTCGCGTGCGGCGGAGGTGACGTCATGAGAGTCGTGATCGCGGGGGCCGGGCTCGCCGCCCAGCGCTGCTGCGCGGCGCTGCGCAGGCTCGGCCACGACGGACCGATCGCGCTCGTCGGCGACGAGCCGCTGCTGCCCTACGATCGCCCGCCGTTGTCGAAGGAGTGGCTCGCCGGGGAGGTCGACGAGGCGGCGCTGCTGCTGCGCCCGCAACGCTGGTACGCCGAGCACGGCGTCGACGTCCGGCTGCGCGTCGGCGTCAGCGGGCTCGACGCCGCGGCCCGCCGCGTGCGGCTCGGCGACGGCGAGGAGCTGCGCTACGACCGCCTGCTGATCGCCACCGGGGCCCGCGCGCGGACGCTGCCCGGCAGCGAGGGCTACGAGAACGTCGGCGTCCTGCGCTCGGCCGCCGATGCCGTGGCGCTGCGCGCGCGGCTGCGGCCGGGCGCCCGCCTGGTGATCGTGGGCGCGGGCTTCATCGGCCTCGAGGTCGCAGCCACGGCGCGCGCGCTCGGCACGGAGGTCACCGTCGTCGACGCCGCGGCCGCGCCGCTGCTGGCGATCGTCGGCCCGCAGCTCGGCGCGTGGTTCGCCGCCGTGCATCGCGAGGAGGGGGTCCGCGTGCGGGTCGGGACCGGGATCGAGGGCTTCGACGCCGCCGGCGACAGCGTCCGCGCCGTCCGGCTCGGCGACGGCACGCGCGTCGAATGCGACGCCGTGCTCGTCGGCATCGGCGTCGCTCCCGCGACGGAGTGGCTCGCGGGCAGCGCGCTGGAGGGCCGTGGCGTGGCCGTCGACGACGGCGCCCGCAGCGCGATCGACGACGTCTACGCCGCCGGCGACGCCGCCCGCGGCGCGCACTGGGAGGCGGCGACGCGCCAGGGCGCCGCCGCCGCACACGCGATGCTCGGCCTCGCGCCGCCCGCGCCGGCGCCCGCGAGCTTCTGGAGCGATCAGTACGGGACGCGCATCCAGCTGCTCGGCGACCCGCGCGGCGCGAGCGAGCTGCGGATCGACGGCGATCCGGCCAACCGCGACTTCACCGCCCTGTACCTGCAAGACGGCCGCGTCGCCGCAGGACTGCTGGTCGGGCGCCCGCGCGCCCTGCCCGCCCTGCGCGCCGCGCTCGGAAGACCCCACGAAGAGAGGAGCCCCGCATGACCATCATCGCCCGCATCGACGAGCACGCCTGCGCCGCGCACGGCGACTGCGTCGAGCTCGCGCCACAGGCGTTCGCGCTCGAGGACACCGCCGTCGTGGTCGGCACGGCGCCGTACGAGCAGCTGCTCGCCGCCGCTCAGGCCTGCCCGGCGGTCGCGATCTCGCTCGTCGACGACGCCACCGGCGAGCAGCTGTTTCCGTGACGCGAACGTGAACACAGGCGGTCACGGCTTCCCTTCGCGGCACGGGCGCACTAGCGTGCGCCCGTGCTGAAGGACCGGCTGCGAGGCCGCACCGCCCAGGACCTGCGCCAGGAGCGCGACGAGCTCAACTTCGTCCGACAGCCCGCGGTGCGCTGGCTGAGCCCCAGCCTGCTGGCGCGCTCCGGCGTCGAGGTGATCGTTTCGGGCACGTTCGGCAAGTTCGCCGACAAGCGCGAGATCCAGCGCGACCCGCAGGACGGGCTGGACTACTCGGCCGAAGGCGAGCTGTGGATCGACTACCTCAGCGACACCGGCGACGGCTGGGAGGCGACGTACACGATGGCCTGGCTGCTCGCGCAGCCATCGCTCGAGGCCGGCGGCGAGCCGCTGCCGCGCGGCACGATCCTGCTGCTCGGCGGCGACCAGGTCTATCCGTCGGCGACGCCCGAGCAATACGAGGATCGCTTCATCGGCCCGTTCGCGGCGGCGCTGCCGGAGTCCGCCGATCCGGCCCGCCCGGACCTCTACGCGCTGCCGGGCAACCACGACTGGTACGACGGGCTGGTCAGCTTCCTGCGCGTCTTCTGCGCCCAGGACGGCGGCATCGGCGCCTGGCGCACACGTCAGCGGCGCAGCTACTTCGCGATCAGCCTGCCCAACCGCTGGTGGGTCTGGGCGATCGACATCCAGCTCGACACGTACATCGACGACGTCCAGCTCGACTACTTCCACAGCCAGCCCGTCGCGGCCGGCGACAAGATCATCCTCATGACCGCCAAGCCGGCGTGGGTCAAGGCGGTGCCCGGACGCACCGAGCCGCGGTCGTGGCGCTACCTGTCGTACTTCGAGGAGCGCGTCGTACGCGAGAAGAAGGCCAAGCTCGTCATGACGCTGACCGGCGACCTGCACCACTACGCGCGCTACGAGCCGGTCGGCGCGGGCGCCGACGACGCGCCGACGCGGATCACCGCGGGCGGCGGGGGCGCCTACCTGTCGGCGACGCACACGCTCCCGCAGACGCTCGACGTGCGCTCGCTCGGCGACGATGCGTCGGTGCGCTACGAGCGCGCCGAGGTCTACCCGCGCGCGGATCGCTCGCGCCGGATGTCCGGCGGCGTCTTCAAGCTGGCCAAGCTCAACCCCTCGTTCGCGGCGCTGCTGGGCGGCGTCTACGTCCTGCTCGGCCTGGCGATGCTCGGCACGCTGAACGCCGGCGAGGGCGCCCTGCTCGACGCGGTCGACGGGTTCCTCGGCTTCCTCTCGGCCGCCGCCGGCGGATTCAGCATCGTGCTGGCGCTGCTGCTCTTCGGCGCGGTGCTCGGCGGGACCGACATCAAGCCCGATGCGTTGGACACGAGGCGCGGACGACGCGGCGCGACGCTCTTGGCGAGGGGGCTCGTCGCGTTCGCCCACGCGCTGATCCACCTGCTGCTCGCCGCCTCGATCGTCTACGTCGCGGCGACGCTTGCGCCCGGTGACGCGCCGATCGTGGCGTGGCTCATCGGCCTCCCCGCCCTGTTCGCCGCCGGCGCGGCGATCGGATCGACGGTGTTCGCCTTCTTCCTCTTCGCGATCCACAGGCTGCGCGGCGCGAAGGCGCGCGCGGCGGCCAACCAGATCTTCACGGCGCAGTCGATCGACGACCACAAGAACCTCGTGCGGATGCGCTTCGCGCCCGACGGGAGCGTCACGCTGTACCCGCTCGGCGTCGATCGGATCGGGCGCGACTGGCGCTACGAGGGGCGCCGTCCGCCCGGCGCGCGCTTCGAGCCGCGCGGCGCGCCGCCGCGCGTGCACGCGATCGACGGACCGCTGCGGTTCGACGCCGCCGGGCGTCGCACGTATTAACTGCCGCCTCGTGCCCCGCGCGCCGGCGCTCTGGCTCGTGCTGTTCGCGGCGTATGCCGCGACGCTCGGGCTGCCCGCCTTCGGCGACGCCCAGTTCGCCGGCGACGAGCCGCACTACCTGCTCACCGCGGAGTCGATCGTCAGCGATCGCGACGTCGACCTGCGCGACGAGTACGCGACGCGCGCCTACCGCGACTGGTACCCCTACGTCCTCGAGCGCCACGGGCGCCTGACCAACGGACAGGCCAACGAGCCGCACGGCGTCGGCTTCGCGCTGCTGATCGCCCCCGCCTACGCGCTCGGCGGACCGATTGCGGTGCAGCTGCTCGCGGCCGCGATCGCCGCGCTCGCGTTCGTGCTGGCGGCGCTGCTCGCGCGGCGCGTCGTGCCCGAGCCGTGGGCGAGCGGCGCGGCGCTCACGTGCGGCCTGTCGCCGCCGGCGCTGGCGTCGTCGACCGCGGTGATGCCCGAGCTCGCGGCCGGCGCGCTGCTCGCGGCGGCGGCGCTGCTGGCGCTGCAGGCGCGCGAGCTTCCGCGGATCCGCCGGGTCGCGGGCGCGGCGCTCGCGCTCGGCGCGCTGCCGTGGCTCGGCCTGCGGCTCGCCGTCGCCGGCCTCGTCGTGGCGCTGGCGATGCTGCGCTGGCTGCGACGACGCGGGCGCGGCTTCGCGATCCTCGTCGCGGTCGAGGTGCTGCTGTTCTCGGGCGTGATGTTCGTGACCGTCAACGACCAGCTGTTCGGCGGCTTCACGCCCGCGGCGGCGGCCGTCGGCGGCGACGGCCTCGGCGAGCTCGCGGCCGCCGACCTCGCCGAGCGCGCGCCGCGCCTCGCCGGGCTGTGGGTGGACCGCACGCACGGCGTGCTGCGCTGGGCGCCGGTGCTGGCGCTGGCGTTCTACGCGCTGTGGCTGCTGTGGCGCTCGCGTCGCGATCACATCGCGCGCGCGCTGCCCGAGCGCCGCGACGTCGAGGTCGCCGTGGCTCTGTGCGCGCTCGTGTGCGCCGCGCAGGTGCTCGTCGCGGCGTTCGTCGCGCCGACGATGTTCGGCTTCTCCTTCCCCGGGCGCCACCTGCTTCCGGCGCTGCCGGTCGCGGTCGCGCTCGTGGCCTGGGGACTGCGCCGCGCGCCGCGGACGGGACTTGCGCTCGCGGCGCTGACGCTCGTGACGAGCGTCTGGTGGTACGCCGAGCTGCGGATCGACGGCGGCGCGATCGTCGGACCGAGCTCGCGCGCGCCGCTCGGGCCACTCGACGCGGCCCTGCCGCTGTTCGGCAGCGATTAGGCCGGCGCGACGGGCGCGCTCGCGGCCGCCGGCGCGGCGCTGCTCCTCGGGCCACTCGAGGCATCGGCCTCGACGTCCAGCCGGGAGCGGGTAGGCACCTTCTGTGTTCGACTGGCTCGTCGGCCTCGTCAGCGGATCGCTCGTCGCCTATCCCGTGGTGATCGTCGTCGTGGCGCTCGATGCCGTCCTGCCGGTGATGCCCGGGGAGACGGCCGTCATCGCCGCCGGCGTCCTGGCCGCCGACGGGGCGCTCCTCGTCGTCGCGGTGCTGCTGGCGGCCTGGGGCGGTGCTCTGCTCGGAGACAACGTGTCCTACGGCCTCGGCGCACGCTTCCAGCGGCCGCTGCGGCGGCGGCTGTTCGCCGGCGATCGCAGCCGCCGGATGCTGAGCTGGGCCCGGCGCGCGCTCGACGAGCGCGGCTGGCAGATGATCGTCGCCGCGCGTTTCATCCCCGGGGGCCGGACGGCGGTGACGTTCGCCGCGGGAATGGTCGGACATCGGTGGCGCCGCTTCATCGCCGCCGACCTCGCCGGAACGCTGCTGTGGGCGGTCTACGCCACGGCGCTGGGCTACGTCGGGGGCGAGACGTTCCAGCGCAG
>DASZOA010000259.1:0-4165 GCA_035551055.1 Solirubrobacteraceae bacterium | reverse complement strand
GCGTCGCGGTGATCATCGAGGAGACGTGCACCGGCCGCGGCACGGGCCGCGGCTTGACGCGGCGGCCGTGCAGCTGGTCGGCGAGCGCGCGAATGTGCGCCGGCGTCGTGCCGCAGCAGCCGCCCACGATGCTCACGTCGTAGCGGTCGACGAACTCGACCAGCGTCCGCGAGAACTCCTCCGGGCCCTCCGGGAAGATCGTCTCGCCGTCGGGGCCCTGGATCGGGATGCCCGCATTCGGCACGCACGCGACCGGGACGGGCGAGAACTCGCCGAGGAAGCGGATCGCGTCGCGCATGTCCTCCGGGCCGGTCGAGCAGTTCAGGCCGATCGCGGCGACGTCGAGCGCCTCGAGCGTCGTCAGCACGGCGGAGATGTCGGTGCCGAGCAGCATCTTGCCGCCGTTGGGCAGCAGCGAGACGTGGGTCTGGATCGGTACCTCGCGGCCGGCGCGCTTCATCGCCTCGCGGGCGCCGAAGATCGCCGCCTTGACCTCGAGGATGTCCTGCGCGGTCTCGATCAGGATGACGTCGACGCCGCCCGCGACGAGGCCGTGGGCCTGCTCGGCGAACGTCTCGACGAGCGTGCGGAAGGACATGTCGCCGAGCGTCGGGTCGTCGGAGGCGGGCAGATAGCCCGTCGGCCCGATCGAGCCGGCGACGAAGCGCTGCTCGCCGGCGACCTCGCGCGCGAGCTCGGCGGCGAGGCGGTTGATCTCGAAGGTCTCGTCGCCGAGGCCCCACTCGTCGAGCTTGAGCCGGCTGGCCTGGAACGTGCCGGTCTGCAGGGCGTCGGCGCCCGCCTCCAGGAACGACTCGTGGACGTGCTGGATGACGTCGGGCCGGTTGAGGACGAGCGCCTCGTGCGCCCGGCCCGGCAGCCGGTAGTCGTGCTCGAGCGACAGGTCGAGCTGCTCGAGCGTCGCTCCCATGCCGCCCTCGAACAGCACGACGTGCGTTCGGATCGCCGATCTGTAGTCGCGCATCGGCTGCAAGGCTAGACCCTTGCGGCGCGGCGTTCGCTGCGGCGACCCGTTGCGCGGGCTCTACGCCGCAACCGCGCGGTGGTTGCGCAGGTGCTCCTCGATCGCCTCGACGTGCTGGCGCTCGAGCGAGCTGATGCGCTGGATCCACGGCTCGCACGTGCGGTGGGAGACCTGCGCGTCGTCGCCGTCGAGCGTTGCGGCGAGCGTCCGCCACGCGTCGGCGAGGTCGTCGCAGACGAGCGCGGCGTGGCCGAGCCGGCCCGAGCCGAGCAGCGCGGCGGCGTCGTGCAGGAAGCGCGCCTGCAGCGAGCGGTACAGCGCGCCGCCGGTGCCGCCGTCGCGGATGCGGTGGCGCAGGGCGCCGAGCGTCGGGCCGAGCCGCGAGCCGGCGGTCTCGGGCAGCCGCGGCCAGGCTGCTGCGAGCGCGTCGATCGCCGCGAGGCCGGCGCGCACGTGCGGGTGCTCCGGGCGCGGCGGGCGGCGCATCGCGGCGACGACGCGCGTGAGCGCCGCGGCCACGCTCGCTCGCGGGTCGGCCAAGCGCTGCCGCCGGCCGTCGATCGCCAGCAGCTCGTGGCGCGCGGGCTCCGGCCACGCCTGCGACGCGCGTGCCGCGGCGAGCGCCCTGATGCTGCAGCGCTGCGGCTCGGGAAAGCCGCCGTCGGCGACCCAGACGACTTCGTCCTGCGGCTCGTGGCTCACGGCGACGACCGCGTGGCGCGTGTCGTGGCGGCCGTCGTCGCGGTAGTCCAGCAGGGCCGCGTCGGCGCGCACGAGCGTCGGGCGGCCGGCGTGCAGCTCGTCGCGCAGCGCCCGCCAGGCGGCGCCGGCGTCCCCCGTCGCGTGCCAGCGGGCCGCGATCGCGAGATGGTCGCAGAGCTCTCGCTCGAGCGCCGGCGAGCGCCCCTCGAGGTCGACCGTCGGGATCGCGGCGGCGGTGATCCGGACGCGCAGGTCGAGCGCCCCCGAGAAGCCGAAGACCGCGCCCTCGGAGAGCGGCTCGGCCGCGTACGACAGCCGGTGGTGCTCGAGCAGGTCGCGCAGCGCTCCGCTGGCGGCATGCTCGGCGACGCGATGGCGAAAGCCGGCCGCGAGTGCCGTCGGGTCACCGCCCATGCCCGGTGGGCGTTACGTCGGCGTGAACAGTGTTCAACGCCCCGCCGCTCAGGTCGCGTGCGTCGAGACGAGCGCGTCGAACAGGCGCTCGAGCGTGGCGCGCGGGTCGCGCGTCAGCCCGCCGTGGACGTCGGACGGCTGGATGACCGTCGAGGCGGGCGCGACGAGCCAGCCGAAGCGCTCGGAGGCCGGCAGCGCCGCGAGGGCCCCCGCGTCGGGCTGGCCGCAGACGACCCGGCGGATCGCGTCGAGGCTCGCGCGGACCTCGGCGAGGTCGAGCTCCGGCGCGAGCGCGGACAGGCGCTGCTCGTCGACCTCGGTGCGCAGGTCGAGGAACTCGAGCTGTCGGCAGAAGACGACGACGCCGACGTTCAGCCGCTCGCCGCGCTCGACGCGCGGGACGACGCGCAGGATCGCGTACGCGAAGCCGACGTCAGCCGCGGGCACGATCGATCTCCTGCAGAAACGAACGCGGGCGCGCGAGGCGCTGCGTGAGGAACGCCGCGAAGTCGCCGCGGCGGGAGGCCGGGTCGGCGCCGAGCCACTGCGCCGGCACGCGTGCGACGGCCTCGTCGACGGCGGCCAGCGCGCGGCTCGCCAGGCGCTTGTCGGCCTCCGTGAGCGAGCCGGCGGCGGACAGCAGGACGTGGTCGGCGAGGATCGGCCGCGGCATCGGCTCGCGCGCGCCGTGCGCCAGCGGCCGTCCGCCGTGCTGGCGGAAGAAGGCCGCGCCGTGGTCGATCAGCCAGACCCGCTTGTGCCAGACGAGCAGGTTGGGGTTGCGGTGCGTGCGGTCGACGTTCGTGACGAGCGCGTCGAACCAGACGATGTCGGCGGCCAGCGCGGGCTCGATCGCAGCGGCCGGCGTGAACGGCAGCGCGCCGGGCAGGAAGTCCATGCCGAGGTTGAGGCCGGCGCTCGCCGCGATCAGCTCCTGGATCTCGGGGTCGGGCTCGGCCGCGCCGAGCGTCGGGTCGACGTCGACGACGACGAGCTCGGGCTCGCCGTGCCCGAGCGCCCGTCCCAGCTCGCCCGCCACGACCTCGGCGACGAGCGCCTTCTCACCCTGCCCGGCGCCGCGGAACTTCGTGACGTACAGCCCGTCGTCGTCGGCCTCCATGAGCCCCGGCAGCGAGCCGCCCTCGCGCAGCGCCTCGGCGTAGCGGGTCGCGGTGACGGTGCGCAGCGGCACGAGCACGGGCTGGAGGTTGCCCGAAGCCGCGCCGCCGCGAAGCGCCGTCCTACTTGATGAACAGCACCTCCGAGTACTTCGGCAGGGGCCAGAGGTCGTCGGCGACGAGCCGCTCGAGCTTGTCGGCGATCTCGCGCACGCCCGTCATCGCGGTGATGACGGTGTCGCGCATGTAGTGGGCGAGCTCCATGCCCTCCAGCCCCGGGTCCTCGTTGGCCTTCTCGAGCTCCCGGATCGCCTCGTGGAAGTCGGCGACGAGCGGCGCGAACTCGTCAACCAGGCCCTCGCGCTGGCTGGCGATGAGCTCGTTGAGGTGCCTGATCGCGGCCGGCAGGAGCATCGTCCGCGCGATCGACGCCGCGGTCTCGGCCTCGATGTTGACCTTGATGAAGTACTGCTCGACGGCGACCTCGTAGCGCGCCTCGAGCTCGCGCTCGGAGAGCACGCCGTAGCGGCTCATCACGTCGACGGTCTGCTCGTGGACGAACCACGGCAGCGCGTCGGGGGTCGTGCGCAGGTTGAACAGCCCGCGCCGCTCGGCCTCCTCGTACCACTCGTCGGCGTAGTTGTCGCCGTCGAAGACGATCTGGCGGTTGGCGTCGTAGGTGTCCTTGACGATCGCGACGACCGCCTCGGGGAGCGACGTGCCGTCGTCGAGCTTGGCCTGCAACGCGGCTGCGAGGTCGTCGATCGCCTCGGCGACGATCGTGTTCAGGACCGTGTTGGGCAGCCCCAGCGAGGCCGACGAGCCGAGCATCCGGAACTCGAACTTGTTGCCGGTGAAGGCGAACGGCGAGGTCCGGTTGCGGTCGCCGCCGTGCAGCGGCAGCGGCGGCAGGACCGGCGTGCCGAGCCCGAGGAAGCCGTTCTCC
>DASZOA010000258.1:0-7577 GCA_035551055.1 Solirubrobacteraceae bacterium | reverse complement strand
CTGGAGCGCCACGCCGAGGCCGAGTCGCTGTTCGCCGTCGCCAACGGCTACATGGGCATCCGCGGCACGCACGACGAGGGACTGCCGTCCCACGATCCGGGCTTCTTCCTCAACGGCCTGCACGAGACCTGGCCGATCCCCTATGGCGAGGCGGCGTTCGGCTTCGCGACGACCGGCCAGACGATCGTCAGCGCGCCCGACGGCTCGATCGTGCGCCTGTACGTCGACGAGGAGCCGCTCGTGCTGGCGGAGTCGATGCTCCTGCGCTACGAGCGCGTGCTCGACATGCGCAGCGGCATCCTCGAGCGCAGCGCGCGCTTTCGCACGGCGCGCGGCGCGGTCGTGGAGCTGCGCTCCCAGCGGCTGGTCTCGCTGCACTGGCGCCACCTCGCCGCGATCTCCTACGAGGTCACGCTGCTGTCGGGGATGGCCGAGCTGGCGATCGCCTCCGAGCTCGTCACGCACCTGCCGCGTCCCAAGGGCCACGACGATCCGCGGATCGGCGTGCGGATGGACGAGTCGGCGCTCGCCCCGGTCGACCAGTTCTCCGACGCCACCCGCGTGCTGCTCGAGCTGCGGACGCGCTCGAGCGGCATCGGGCTGGCCTGCGGGATGGAGCACAGCATCGAGACCGAGCTGCGCCACAGCATCGAGTCCAACATGCAGGAGGACGAGGGGCGGGTCGTCTTCTTCCTCGACGCCGAGCGGGGCGTCCCGGCGCGGGTGACGAAGCTGCTGGGCTACCACCACGCCGTGGAGGCGCCCCCGGGCGACCTCGTGCGGCGGGTGCACCGCACCCTCGACCGCGCCAGCAGCGACGGCTTCGAGCGGATCGCCGACGTGCAGCGCGACCGGCTCGCCGCCTTCTGGCACCACTCGGACATCGAGATCGACGGGCCCGAGGACATCCAGCAGGCGGTCCGCTTCAACCTCTTCCAGGTCCGCCAGGCGTCGGCGCGCGTCGAAGGCCACGGGATCGCCGCCAAGGGGCTGACGGGGCGCGGCTACGAGGGCCAGTACTTCTGGGACACGGAGATCTACGTCCTGCCGGTCCTGACCTACACGCAGCCGCACGTGGCCCGCCGGCTGCTGCACTTCCGCTACGAGATGCTCGAGGCCGCGCGGCGCCGCGCGCGCCAGCTCGGCCACCGCGGCGCGCTGTTTCCCTGGCGCACGATCTCCGGCGAGGAGGCGTCGGCCTACTACGCTGCGGGCACGGCGCAGTACCACATCAACGCCGCGATCTCCTACGCCGTGCGCCAGTTCGTGCGCGTGACCGGCGACGAGGAGTTCCTCGCCCGCGAGGGGGTCGAGATCCTCGTCGAGACCGCCCGGCTGTGGGCCGACCTCGGCTTCTTCTCGCCGCGCCGCGAGGGGCAGTTCTGCATCCAGGGCGTGACCGGACCGGACGAGTACTCGGCGGTCGTCGACAACAACGCCTACACGAACCTCATGGCACGCGAGAACCTCCTGGCGGCCGCCGAGGCGCTGGAGACCCTGCGCGAGAGCGACCCCGACGCCTACGACCGCCTCGTGGTCGCCCTGCGGATCGACCCGCACGAGCCCGAGGAGTGGGTACGCGCCGCCGAGCGGATGTTCGTCCCGTTCGACGAGCGCTCCGGCGTGCTGCTGCAGGACGAGCACTTCCTCAACCGCAAGCCGTGGAACTTCCGGCACACGCCGCTGGACCACTACCCGCTGCTGCTGCACTACCACCCGCTGAACATCTACCGCCACCAGGTCATCAAGCAGACCGACGTCGTGCTCGCGACGTTCCTGGCCGGTGAGCGCTTCACGCTCGACGAGAAGCGCCGCGTGTTCGAGTACTACGATCCGCTGACGACGGGCGACTCCTCGCTGTCGCCGTGCGTGCAGAGCATCATGGCGGCCGAGGTCGGCGACATGCAGGCCGCCTACGACTACTTCCTGCTCAGCGCGGCGATCGACCTCGCGAACCTCGCCGGCAACGTGAGCGACGGCATCCACGTGGCGTCGTGCGGCGGCGTCTGGATGGCGCTCGTCAACGGCTTCGCGGGGCTGCGCGGCGTCGCCGGGCACGGTCTGTGCTTCACGCCGCGGCTGCCCTCCGAGTGGGGGCGCATGCGCTTCAGGCTGATCTACCGCGGCAGCCGGCTGGAGGTCGAGATGACGCGGGAGGCGACGACCTATCGCCTGCTCGACGGCTCGCCGCTGTCGATCCTCAGCGACGGCCAGAGCTTCGAGGTCTCGGCCGACGAGCCGGTCGTCGTGCCGGTGGCGATGGAGGCGGCGGCGGGGTAGCTCCCGCGACGCGGCCGGCCGCCGCTACGCGTCGCGTCGAGCGGAGCGTTAGCGTGACGCCGTGGAGGCGAATCGCTCCCGATCCCTGGTCGAGCTCGCCGCGGTGCGCAAGGCCTTCGGCGACAACGTCGTGCTCGACGCCATCGACCTGCAGATCGCGCGCGGCGAGGCGATCGTCGTCGCCGGCCCGTCGGGCTCGGGCAAGTCGACGATGCTGCGCTGCATCAACGGGCTGGAGACGATCGACTCGGGCTCGATCCGCTTCGACGGGCGGCCGGTCGGCGGCGCGGGGCGCGAGCTGTCGCGCCTGCGGACGGAGATCGGCATGGTCTTCCAGCAGTTCAACCTCTTTCCGCACATGACCGTCGAGCGCAACATCACGCTGGCCCCGATCAAGGTCAAGGGCCTCGACGAGGAGCAGGCGCGCCGCCGGGCGCGCGAGCTGCTCACCCGCGTCGGCATCCCGGAGAAGGCCGGCGCCTACCCGGCCGACCTGTCCGGCGGCCAGCAGCAGCGCGTGGCGATCGCCCGCGCGCTCGCGATGGAGCCCAAGCTCATGCTCTTCGACGAGCCGACGTCGGCGCTGGACCCGGAGATGATCCGCGAGGTGCTCGACGTCATGCGCGACCTGGCGCGGTCGGGCATGACGATGGTCGTCGTCACGCACGAGATGGGCTTCGCGCGCGAGGTCTGCGACCGGATCGTGTTCATCGACGAGGGCGTCATCGTCGAGCAGGGGCCGCCACAGGAGTTCTTCAGCGCCGCTCGCAGCCCGCGCGCGCGCGAGTTCGTCGACAAGATCATCCATCACTAACGAGGGGGAAGACATGAGAAGCGATCACAGGCATTGGCTGGTCGCGATGCTGGGCGTCCTGGCGCTCGCGCTGGGCGGCGCCGGCTGCGGCGGCGAGGAGGAGCAAACGGAGGCGCCGACGAAGGAGCCCGCCGCGCAGAACGTCGAGCGGTACGCGGCCAACACGACGATGGGCAGGATCCAGCAGAAGGGGCAGATCACGATCGGCGTGAAGTTCGACGTCCCGCCGTTCGGCTTCAAGAACCCGCGCACCGGCGACGTCGAGGGCTTCGACGTCGACCTGGGCAAGGCGTACGCCGACGCGCTCGGCGTCAGGCCGAGGTTCGTCGAGGCGATCTCCGACAACCGCATTCCGTTCATCAAGGACGGCACCGTCGACCTCGTCCTGTCGACGATGACGATCAACGCCGAGCGCGCCGAGGAGATCGGCTTCACGAACCCGTACTTCATCGCGCACGGCCGCATCCTCGTGCCGGAGGACTCCGACATCTCGGGGATCGACGACCTCGCCGGCAAGAAGGTCTGCACGGCGCTCGGCTCGACGTACGAGGAGACGCTCAAGGAGCAGGCGCCGAGGGCGGACCTCAGGCTCGTCGACGCCTACTCGGAGTGCCTGGAGAACCTCCAGAACGGCGCCGTCGCCGCGATCTCGACCGACGACGTGATCCTGACCGGCATGATCATGCAGGACGACTCGCTGAAGCTCGTCGGCGAGGAGCTGACGACCGAGCCCTACGGCGGCGGCTTCAAGAAGGGCGACACCGAGTTCGCGACGTTCCTCAACAACGTGCTCGACGACTACAAGTCCGACGGGCGCTGGGAGCAGGCCTACCAGAAGTGGCTGGGCCGGCACACCGGTGAGGACGCCGACCCGCCGACGCAGACGCTCGCCGACGTGCTGAGGGACGCAAGTTGATCGGCTGACGCACAACGCCGCAGCGCCGTGTTCGACATCCTCACCGAGCACTTCGACGCGTTCAGCTCCGGGCTGTGGGTGACGACCCGTCTCGTCGGCCTCAGCCTGCTGATCGCGCTCGTGCTGGGGACGCTCGTCGCGGCGCTGCGGGTCGCGCCCAGCGCGTGGCTGCAGCGCCTCGGCGGGGTCTACGTCGAGATCTTCCGCAACATCCCGCTGCTCGTGCTGCTGTTCATCTCGTTCGCGGGGCTGCGTCGTGCCGGCGTCGGCATCGGCGCCTGGACCGCGGGGATCGCGAGCCTCGGCATCTACACGTCGGCCTACGTCGCCGAGGCGCTGCGCTCGGGCGTGTTCTCGGTCAGCAAGGGGCAGCGCGAGGCGGCGCTCTCGCTGGGGTTCAGCCAGGCCGAGACGCTGCGGCGGATCGTGCTGCCGCAGGCGTTTCGCACGGTGATCGCGCCGCTGGGCTCGATCACGATCGCGATGATCAAGAACTCGGCGATCGTCGGCGCCTCGCTGCTCGCGCTGCCCGATCTGCTCAAGGAGGCGCGGATCGTCAACTCCAACACCTTCCAGACGACCGAGGCGTTCTTCTGGGCCGCGGTCGGCTACCTGCTGCTGACGCTGTCGGCGACCGTGCTGTTCCGCACGCTCGAAGCCCGCCTGGCGATCAGGCGATAGCGATGGGCTACCTCTTCGACGGCGACAACTGGGAGTGGCTCTGGACCGAGAACAACGCCTCGTTCTTGCTGGAGGCCTTCCTCGTCAACGTCGAGATCGCGGTCATCGCGATCGTGCTCGCGCTCGTCCTCGGCCTCGGCCTGGCGCTGGCGTCGATCGCGCAGGCGCGGCTCGTGCGGCTGACCGCGAAGGGCTGGGTCGACGTCTTTCGCAACCTGCCGCTGATCTTCCTGATCCTCTACCTCGCGCTGTCGCTGCCCGACTCGCTCAAGGACTTCTGGGCCGCCAACGCGCCGGGCTTCCTGCCCGAGGCGCTGCGCGGCAAGCTCGTCCTCGCCGGGATCATCGGCCTCGTGCTCTACAACAGCGCCGTCCTGGCGGAGATCATGCGCGCGGGGATCCTGTCGCTCGATCGCGGGCAGCGCGAGGCGGCCGCGGCGCTCGGGCTCTCCTACCGCCAGCAGATGCGCCACGTGCTGCTGCCGCAGGGGCTGCGGCGGATGGTGCCGGCGACGGTCTCGCAGCTCATCACCCTCAACAAGGACACGACACTGGTCTCGATCATCGCCGTCCAGGAGGTCGTGCGCTCGGGCCGGGTGCTGTCCAACACCGCCGGCAACCCGTTCGTCGGCGGCGGCGACATCGCCGCGCCGATCCTGCAGGTGATGATCTTCATCGGCCTGCTCTTCGTGCTGGTCAACCTGGCGCTGTCGCGGCTGTCGCGCCGCCTGGAGCTGCGCGAGGGACGGCGGACGGCGGGCGCCCGGCGCGTGAGCGTCAGCGGGATCGAGGACCAGGCGGTGGCGCCCACGTAGGGGGCCCGCTGGGCGCGGCCGTTATCGTGCGCGCGTTGCGACTTGCGATCGGCCTTGCAGACGTCGAGTCCGCCGCCGAGCGCCTGGCCGGCGTCGCGCATCGCACGCCGACGCTGACGTCACGCACCCTCGACGACCGGCTCGGAGCGAGCCTCTGGTTGAAGGCCGAGAGCTTCCAGCGGATGGGCGCGTTCAAGTTCCGCGGCGCCTACAACTGCATCAGCCGGCTGCCCGCCGAGCAGCTCGCGCGCGGCATCGTCGCCGCCTCGTCGGGCAACCACGCGCAGGCGGTGGCGCTCGCCGCGTCGATCTGCGCAAGCCGGGCGCTGATCCTCATGCCGCGCGACGCGCCGGCCGGCAAGCGCGCGGCGACCGAGGGCTACGGCGGGCGCGTCGTCGAGTTCGACCGCTACGCCGACGACCGCGACGCGCTGACGCGCGAGATCGCCGACCGCGAGGGTCTGACGATCGTCCACCCCTACGACGACCCGCACGTGATGGCGGGAGCCGGCACGGTCGCGCTCGAGCTCGTGCAGGACGCCGGCGAGCTCGACGTGCTCGTCGTGCCGGTCGGCGGCGGCGGGCTGATCTCCGGCTGCGCGGTCGCCGCCAAGGCGCTGCTGCCGGACCTGCGGCTGGTCGGCGTCGAGCCCGAAGCCAGCGACGACACGCGCCGGTCGCTGGCCGCGGGGCGCCGGGTCCGGGTCGCCGTCGGCGCCACGCTCGCCGACGGGATGCAGCGGCCGACGCCCGGAGAGCTGACGTTCGCCGTGAGCAGCCGGCTCGTCGACGACGTGGTCACCGTCACCGACGCGGAGATCGTCGCGGCGATGCGGTTCTTCTTCGAGCGGATGAAGATCGTCGTCGAGCCCAGCGGCGCGGCGACGCTCGCGGCCGTCCTGGCGGGCCGGATCGACGTTCGGGGCGGGCGCGCCGGCCTCGTGATCTCGGGCGGCAACGTCGACGCGTCGAGGTTCGCGTCGATCTGCGCGGGGGCGCCGCGCGTGGCCTAGCCGCAGGTCAGCGGCGCACGCGCGTGATCCAGTAGTCGGTCTGCGGGGTGGGCGGGGTCCCGAAGCGGGCGTTGACGGCGTACAGCGACCGGCCGTGGCGCGCGATCGTCGTCGGCACGTCGAAGTCCTCGTCGGTGATCGTGCGCACGACCCTGCCGCGCGCCAGCTTGCCCGACAGGCGGATGACGGCGATCCGGTTCAGGCGGTTCTGCACGACGTACAGCGTCCGGCCGTGCAGCAGCATCCCGTCGCCGTTGGCGAGCGTCGCGCCGCCGAGATCGACGCGCATGGCCGTGCCGGTGCTCGCGTCGATGCGCCACACGTGCCCGGTGTTGCTCTGGACGGCGAGCAGCGTGCGCCCGTGGCGGGCGGCGACGATGCCGTTGAGGTTGAACCCGGGCTGCATCTCGAAGCCCTGCAGCGGCAGCTCGCGCGCCCCGGAGAGGTCGGTGTCGACGACGTAGAGCACCGCGCGCCGCGAGTCGGTGAAGTAGGCGGCGCGGCGGGTCAGCGCCACGTCGTTGACGAACGTCTCCGCGCCCGGCGGCGCAAGCTGGAAGCTCGCGAGATCGGCGCCGCTGCGCGCGTCGTAGACGAACGCCCTGCCGGTCGGTCCCCCGGCGACGAACAGCCGCCCGCGGCGGTCGGCCTTCAGCCCGATCGCCGCGCGGCCCTCGCCGCCCTGCACGACCACCCGGCGCGCGCCGGTGCGCGCGTCGACGCGCAGGACGGCCCCCGTCGGGATCGAGCCGACGAACAGGTCGTGGCCGCGCCCGGCGGCGATCCCCTCGGGCTGCCAGCCGTCGGGCAGCTCGATGCGGTCGGGGAAGGCGGCGCCGCCCGCGCCGGCGGCTGCGACGAGCACCAACGTCGCGGTGATCGTGGCCAGCAGTCGTCCTCTCACCTTGCGCCTCCCGGGTCGAGCGCGTCGCTTGGGGCTCTCGTGCCCGCAGCCCACGACGGCCAAACGCGGGCCCGCCGCCTCAGCCGAACGGCAGCTCGACGACCTCGGCGGTCGCGCCGCCCGCGATGTCGAGCGTGTCGCCGGGCGCCGCCTC
>DASZOA010000257.1:0-9553 GCA_035551055.1 Solirubrobacteraceae bacterium | reverse complement strand
ACCGCTCCTGCCCGCGCAGATGCTCGAGCTCCCAGGGGTGGACGGGCAGCAGCACGCGCGGACCGAGCCCGGCGAGCACGTCGTCGAGCGCCGCCTCGTCGACGGCGGGGTCGTCGCGCAGCAGCCGCTCGACGAGATCGGGGGCGGGGGTGCCGGTCGCGCTGTCGTGCTCGACGAGCGCGGGGTCGACCGCCAGCCAGTGCAGCGCGAAGCGCGCCTGCGCCTCGGGGGCGTAGGCGGCGGTCTGCTCGGCGTCGAGCTCCCAGCGGCTCTTGGCCGTCGGATGCGCCATGTGGCCGACCAGCCCGGCCTGCTCGCTCTCGATGAAGCTCATCGGATCGGCGCTCCACAGCGCGTCGACCTCGTCGCCGCGCGTGTCGAGGAAGGCGCCGACCGTCGCGATGCTCTGGCGGATGCGCGACAGCAGGAACGTCGGGTCGGGACCGCGCGAGCCGGGCGCGCTGAGGTCGTCGTCGACGACCTCCGGCGTGCCGAGCTCGTCGGCGAGCATGCCCATGAGCGTGTCGACCGAGACCTCCCATGGCTTGCCGCCGGCCATCGCCACGCTCGCCGGGGTGCGAAAGCGGTGGCGGTGGGTGGGCGACAGGTGGCGCACGCCGGCGAGGACCGCCGTGCGCTCGTCGGGGAAGGGGAGTACCGCGACGAACTCGTCGCCCTCCTGGGCGAACTCGGGGACGCGCTCGGCGGGGACGGGGCGCCACTCGCCGCCTTCGCGCATGTAGCAGTTCAGGAGCGTCTCGGTGGCCGCGCTGACGGCGGCCTTGTAGCCGCGCGTCTGCGGGATCTTCTCGCGCGCGCTGGAGGGGACCGAGCCCGGCTCTTCGTGGATCTTCATGTACGTCAGTTACCTCGCAGGCGTTGCGTTTACGCCCGGGTCGGAGGCGTTGCGTCTTCGCGCTACACCCGCCGGCTCGGGCACATCCGCCGCAGCGCGCACTCCTCGCACGCCGGCCGCTGCGCGTGGCACGTCCGCCGGCCGTGGCGCAGCAGGTTGACGTGCAGCTCGAGCTCGGCGCCCGGCGGCGTCAGCGCGAGCATCTGGTCGTGCAGCTCGTCGAAGGAGGCCTTGGGGCGCAGCAGGCCCAGCCGCGTGGCGACGCGCGCGACGTGCGTGTCGACCGGCACGTCGCGCAGCCCGAAGGAGAACAGCAGCACGCAGGCCGCCGTCTTGCGGCCGACGCCGGGCAGCGCGCAGAGGTACGCGCGCGACTCGGGCACCGCCGCCGTGCGCATCCACGCCAGGTCGAGCGGGTCGCCGATCGCCCGCAGGATCGCCTGGATCCGCGCGGACTTGACCTTCGAGATGCCGCCCGGGCGGATCGCCTCCTCGATCTCCTCGAGCGGCGCGTCGCGCACGGCCTCCCAGGTCGGGAAGCGCTCGCGCAGGCGCAGGAAGGCGACGTCGCGGTTGCGATCGTTCGTCGACTGCGACAGGACCGTCAGGACGAGCTCGGCGAGCGGGTCGCCGTGCGGCTCGGCGACGGGGACGCCGTAGACCTCCGCCAGCCGCCGGCGGATGCGGGCGACGCGCGCGCGGCTGGGGGGCCGCCAGCCGGCGCGGCTCACTCCAGCGCGCCCCAGCGCTCGCAGGCGCGGGCGGCCTCCTCGGCGGCCTGCGACAGCCCGGCCGCCAGCGCCGACGGGTAGTAGTCGGTCTGGTCCAGGCGGGCGATCAGGACCCCGAGGAAGACGTCGCCCGCGCCGAGCGTGCTGCGCACCCGCGCCGGTCGCGCCTGCACGTCGAGCCGCATCCCGTGCGCGCGCAGGATCGCCCCGGCGAGGCCGAGCGTGACGATCACGTGCTGGGCGCCGGCCGCCAGCAGCGATGCGGCCGCGGCCTCGGGATCGCTTTCGCCGGTCATGAGCCGTGCCTCTTCCTGGTTGCACTTCACCAGAAACGCGCCGGGCACGCAGGCGCTCGACATCGTCCCCGCGCGCCCGGGGTTCGCGCGCCAGCGGTGCAGCCGCAGGCTCGGGTCGAAGACGACCGGCCGCCCGAGCTCGAGCGCGCGCTCGCGGGCGGCCATCGTGAGATCCGCCGTGGCCGGCGCGGCGAGCGTGTTGGAGGTGAAGAACAGCGCGTCGGTCGCCTCGACGGCGGCCGGCAGCCTGCCGTCGATCGCGTCGGCGATCGCCGCCACGCCGTCGCCGTAGAGCTGCCACGTCGGCTCGCCGCGCTCGTCGACGGTGACGAACGCGACCGGGGTCGCGTGGCCGCCGGCGAGGGCGAACCAGCGCAGGTCGACGCCCGCGACGGTCAGCCGGTCGCGCAGCCAGATGCCCCACGGATCGTCGCCCGCGCCGCCGGCCAGCGACACGTGCGCGCCGTGCAGGGCGGCCGCCGCCGCGACGTTCGCGCTCACCCCGCCCGGCGACGGCACGAACGCGTCGGCGTCGGCGAGCGAGCCGACGGGCTGGCGGCAGATGAGGTCGACGATCGCCTCGCCGAAGCAGAGGGTCCGCACGAGCGTGAGGCTATCTTCCGCGGCCGTGGCCTCGCCGACGGAGGAGACGATCGAGCTCGACGACCAGCCGGTCTTCATCCGCCGCGCCGGCGAGCACGAGCCGCCGATCGTCTACCTGCATGGGATCCCGACGAGCTCGTTCGACTGGATCGCGCCGCTCGCCCTCGGCGGCGGCATCGCCCCCGACCTGCCCGGCTTCGGGCGCAGCGGCAAGCGCGGCGATCTCGACTACTCGCTGGCCGGGCACGTGCGCTTCCTCGACCGCCTGCTGGCGGCGCTCGCACTCGACCGCGTGCGGCTGTGCATGCACGACTGGGGTGCGGCGGTCGGCCTGGCGTGGGCCGCCGAGCAGCCCGAGCGCGTCGAGCGGCTCGTGGCGATCGACGCCATCCCGCTGCTGCCCGGCTTTCGCTGGCGCGGCCCGGCGCGGCTCGTCCGCACCCCGCTCGTGGGGCCGATCGCCGTCGGCGCCGCGACGAGGACGATCCTGCGCCGCGTCTCGCGGCGAGCATCGGCGGGCAGGGGCCCGATGCCCGAGCCGTTCGTGGCGAGCGTCGCCGAGAGCTTCGACCTGGGCACGGAGCGCGCGACGCTGAGACTCCTGCGCAGCGCCGACCCCGAGCTGCTCGCGCAGGCCGGAGCGAAGCTCGGCGCGATCGCCGCGCCCGCGCTCGTCCTGTGGGGCGAGCACGACCCATACGTGCCGGTGCGCTTCGGCGCCGGATACGCGGCGGCGCTCGGCGACGCGACGCTCGAGGTCGTCGAGCGTGCCGGGCACTGGCCGTGGATCGACCGGCCCGAGCTCAGCGGGCGGATCGTCGAGCACCTCCGCGGCTGAGCACCTGCGAGGGTTGCGACCCGTGCGCGGCCGCATGCTCATCCCCGGCGCCGTCGCGGCGCTCGGCGCGGCCGCCTACCTGCTCGTGCAGCCGCCGAGCGCCGACCTCGCCGCCCAGGAGTACCGCGCCGAGCTCGGGCTCGTGCTCTGGAACAACGGCTGGTACGCCGGTCACCACACGCCCGGCTACAGCCTGCTGTTCCCGCCGCTGGGCGAGGCCATCGGCGCGCGGCCGGTGGGCGCGCTCGCGGCGGTCGCGGCGGGCGCGCTGCTGGGCGCGCTCGCTCATCGCCACTGGGGCCGGCGAGGCGGCTGGGGCGCCGGCGCGGCCGCGGTGTGGCTCGCCGCGGCCACGACGGCGGTGCTGCTGAGCGGTCGGATCACGTTCCTGCTCGGTCTCGCGATCGGCGCCGGGGCGCTGCTCGCGCTGGCATGCGACCGCCGCGCGCTCGCGCTCGCGCTCGCCGCGCCGGCAACGCTCGCCAGCCCCGTCGCCGGGCTGTTCGTCGCGCTCGCCGCGGCGGCCTGGGGGCTGGCGGAGCGCGCGCGTTGGCTGACCGGCGCCGCGATCGCGGCCGCCGCGCTCGCCCCGATCGCGCTCATGCTCGCGCTCTTCCCGCAGGGCGGCAGCGAGCCGTTCGTCGCGTCGGCGTTCTGGCCCGCGCTCGCGGTCGCGCTGCTCGCCGCGGCGCTGCTGCCCGCGCGCGAGCGCACGCTGCGGATCGGCGCGCTGCTGTACGCCGTGCTGCTCGTCGCGGCGTTCGCGCTCGCCACGCCGCTGGGCGGCAACGCCACGCGGCTGGGCGCGCTGGCGGCCGGCCCGGTCGTCGTCGGCGCGCTCGGCGCCGCCGGCCGCAGCCGGGCGCTCGTCGCCGCGCTCGCGCTGCCGCTCGCCTACTGGCCGCTGTACCCGGCGGTGCGCGACGTCTCCCGAGCGGCCGGCGACCCGTCGCTGCAGGCCGCCTACCACGACCCGCTCGTGCGCTTCCTCGAGTCGCGGCCGGGCAGCTTCCGCGTCGAGATCCCGCTCACCGAGAACCACTGGGAGGCGCGCCACGTCGCGCCGCGGATCGCGCTCGCGCGCGGCTGGGAGCGCCAGCTCGACCGCCGGTACGCGGCGCTGTTCTACGACGGCAGCCTCGACGCCGCGAGCTACCGCGCCTGGCTGGACGCACGCGCCGTCGCCTACGTCGCCGTGCCCGACGTCCCGCTCGACTACGCCGCCCGCGCCGAGGCGCGGCTCGTCGCCGCCGGCCTGCCCTACCTGCGCGAGGTCTGGCGCGACGCGCACTGGCGCGTGTTCGCCGTCTCGAGGCCGCGCCCGCTCGCGCAGGGCGCGGCCGCCCGCGCCACGCTCGATGCCGGCGCCGTCACGCTGCACGCACCGCGCGCGGGCGACGTGCTCGTCCGCGTCCACCACACGCGCTGGTGGCGCATCGCGTCCGGCCGCGCGTGCGTGCGCCCGGCGCCCGGCGCCATGACCCTCGTCCGGGTCCGCGCGCCCGGCACCGTCCGCATCCGGGCGCGCCTGACCGGCTCGGTCTGCCGGCGGTGACCTCCGACGGCTCAGACGGACCGACCATCTCCAATAACATGGCCCGGTCTCCATGTCCGCCCGCCTCCGCACGTTGCAGGCGCGCGTCCTGCCGCACGGCCCGCTTGACTTCGTGCGCCAGGTCGTGCTGTTCGTGGCCGCCTTCCAGCTGTACCGGCTCGTCCGCGGGCTGGCCGACGACGCCGAGGCCGCGACCGCGGCCTTCTCCAACGCGCGCGACCTCATCCACGTCGAGCAGGCGCTCAACATCTTCGTCGAGCCGTCGCTGCACGCCTTCGCCTCAGGCCAGGAGTGGCTGCTGGACGCCGCCTCGTGGATGTACATCAACGCGCAGACCTCGATCACGCTCGGCGCGCTGGTCTGGCTGTACCTGTTTCGCAACGAGAGCTTCTACTTCGTGCGCAACATGTTCCTCGTCGCGTTCGGGCTCGCGCTCGTCGGCTACGCGGTCTTCCCGACGGCGCCCCCGCGCTTCTTCCCCGAGTGGGGGTTCTTCGACGCCGTCTCGGACTTCACCGGCGTGCCGCAGGACAGCGTGACGATCAACGAGCTGTTCAACCCCTACGCGGCGGTACCCTCGATGCACGTCGGCTTCGCGCTGATGCTCGGCATCCCGCTCGTGCGGCTCGTGCGCTGGCGGGCGCTGAAGATCTTCTGGGCGCTGTATCCGCTGCTCGTCGTGTTCGTCATCGTCGTGACCGCCAACCACTTCATCGCAGACGCCGTCCTGGGCGCCGTCGCCGCGGGGATCGGCGCGATCGCCGCGCGGGCGATGGCGCGCGCGCGGCCGCAGGCGTGGACGTTCGCACCCGCCCAACGGCTCGAGGCGACGGCGGCGCCGTGAGGCCGGCCGACACGCAAGCGCCTCCGCCGCCGACCGAACCCGGAGCTCGCGACCGTCCTCGCCAACCGCGCCCGCGCTCGCGGGCCGAGCGCCTGCAGCTGCTGCGCGACCGGCTGATCGCCTCGCGCCTGACGCCGAACCAGATCTCGATGGCGGGCTTCACGCTCAACGTCGTCGCCGCGCTGCTCGTGTGGCAGCACGAGTTCCTGCTCGGCGGCATCGTCTTCATCATCGGCTCGATCTGCGACACGCTCGACGGCGGCTACTCGCGCATGTCGGGCAAGGGCACGCCGTTCGGGGCGTTCCTGGACTCGACGCTGGACCGGATCGTCGAGGGCATCGTGCTGACGGCGGTCGCGGTCGTGTTCACGCAGCGCGGCGACGAGCTCGCGGTCGCCGCGGTCGTCGTGGCCGTGATGACCTCGCTGGTCGTCTCCTACACACGCGCGCGCGCCGAGTCGCTGGGCGTCGACTGCAAGGTCGGCATCGCCGATCGCCTCGTGCGGGTCGTCATCCTGTCGGCGGGGCTCGTGTTCGCCGACCTCGGCGCGCTCGAGCCGGCCGTTTACGTTCTCGCGCTCCTGTCAACCGTCACTGTGGTGCAGCGCATCCTGCACGTCCGCCGCCGGCTCACGCAGGCGGCCGTGTAACGACCCTCGCTCGCGGGGTGTAGACACCCGCGAACGCTGAGACCGAAAGGGCAAACGAACCTCACATGACCCCCACCACCGGCAACGCCGACGGCGCAGCCTCCGCCAACGGCGCCGCGCGCTACCAGCACGACAAGGTGCGCGTCGCGATCGTCGGCGTCGGCAACTGCGCGTCGGCCTTCGTCCAGGGCGTCGAGCACTACCGCAGCGCCGACCCGACGCAGCGCGTTCCCGGCCTCATGCACGTCGACCTCGGCGGCTACCACGTCGGCGACATCGAGTTCACGGCGGCCTTCGACATCGACGCGACGAAGGTCGGCAAGGACCTCGGTCAGGCGATCTGGGCCGGCCAGAACAACACGGTCAAGTTCGCGAAGGTCCCCCGCAAGCTCGGCGTCGGGGTGCACCGCGGGATGACGCACGACGGGCTGGGCAGGTACCTCAAGGAGAAGATCCAGAAGGCTCCCGGCGAGACCGCGGACATCGTCCAGATCCTCAAGGACACCCATACCGACGTCGTCGTCTCCTTCCTGCCGGTCGGCTCGGAGGACGCGACGAAGTGGTACGTCGAGCAGGTGCTCGAGGCCGGCTGCGCCTTCGTGAACTGCATTCCCGTCTTCATCGCGCGCGAGGAGTACTGGAACCGGCGCTTCAGGAAGGCCGGGCTGCCGATCGTCGGCGACGACATCAAGTCGCAGGTCGGCGCGACGATCGTGCACCGCGCGCTGGCGCGACTGTTCTACGACCGCGGCGTCAAGCTCATGCGCACCTCGCAGCTCAACGTCGGCGGCAACATGGACTTCTACAACATGCTCGAGCGCGAGCGGCTGGAGTCCAAGAAGATCTCCAAGACCAACGCGGTGACGTCGATCATGGGCCACGAGCTGCCGGCCGACGACGTCCACGTCGGGCCGTCGGACTACGTCCCGTGGCTGACCGACCGCAAATGGGCGCACATCCGCCTCGAGGGGCAGTCCTTCGGCGACGTCCCGCTAACCGCCGAGCTCAAGCTCGAGGTCTGGGACTCGCCCAACAGCGCGGGCATCGTCATCGACGCGGTCCGCTGCTGCAAGCTCGCGCTCAACCACGGCCTCTCCGGGCAGCTCGACGGCCCCTCCTCGTACCTCATGAAGTCGCCGATGAACCAGCGCCCCGACGACGAGGCGCACGAGGCCACCGAGGCGTTCATCGCGAAGTACGCGCGCGGGCCCGGCACCGAGGCGCAACCGCGCCGCACGCAGCGGCGGGCGAAGAGCGCCAGGTAGCGCCGGCCGCCGCCGATCCGGCGAGCGCGCCGCGCGCGCGGCGTAGCATCCAGGCATGACTCCGCAGGAGAGCAGCACCCAGACGCAGCGCACGGGCGCCGAGGCCGAGGCCGCCCGAACGCTCGCGAGCCTCGTCCTCGACGCCGCCGACCGCTACGGCGGCACCGCGATGCGCTTCCCCCAGGACGGCGGCTGGCGGCGCACCTCCTACCCCGAGCTCGGCCGCGACGTGCGCGCGATCGCCAAGGGCCTGATCGCGCTCGGCGTCGAGCCCGGCGACCGCGTCGCCATTCTCTCCAACACGCGCGCGGAATGGACGCTCGCCGACTTCGGCGCGATCTGCGCCGGCGCCGTCGTCGTGCCCGTCTACCAGACCAACTCGCCCGACGAGTGCCAGTACGTCCTCGAGCACTCCGGCGCGACGGCGCTGTTCTGCGAGGACGACGAGCAGCTCGCGAAGATCGCCGAGGTCCGCGACGCGCTGCCCGAGCTGCGCCACCTGCTGCGCTTCGAGGGCGAAGGCGGCGACGCGCTGACGCTCGACGAGCTGCGCGCCGCCGGCGCCGAGGTCTCCGACGGCGACCTGGACTCGCGGATCGGCGCGATCGGCGCAAGCGACGTCGCGACGATCGTCTACACCTCGGGCACGACCGGTCCGCCGAAGGGCTGCATGCTGACCCATGGCAACCTGCGCGCGGACCTCGACGGCGTCCGCCAGCGCCTCGAGATCGCCGACGGCGACGACGTCATCTACGTCTTCCTGCCGCTCGCCCACGTCCTCACGCGGATCGTTCAGCTGTTCGCCGTCGACGCGGGCGCCGAGATGGCGTACTGGCGCCGGGACCCCAAGCAGATCGTCGACGACGTGCAGGTCATCAAGCCCACGCACCTGCCGTCGGTGCCGCGGATCTTCGAGAAGATCCACACGGCCGCGACCGCAAAGGCCGAGCAGGCGAGCGGCGTGAAGGCCGCGCTGTTTCACTGGGCGGTCGGCGTCGGGCGCGAGATGGCCCGTCGCGAGGACGGCGCCGGGCGCCCCGGGCTCGTCCACAAGGCCCAGCACGTGCTCGCCGACCGGCTCGTGCTGCACAAGATCCGCGACCTGTTCGGCGGGCAGCTCAAGCTCGCGCTGTCGGGCGCCGCGCCGATCGACACCGACATCCTCGAGTTCTTCCGCGCCGCGGGCGTGTGGGTCCTCGAGGGCTACGGGATGACCGAGAACTGCGCCGTCGAGACGCTCAACACGATCGAGGAGCACAAGTTCGGCACGGTCGGCCGGCCGCTGCCCGGCTGCGAGGTGCGGATCGCGGACGACGGCGAGGTGCTCATGCGCGGTCCGAACGTCTTCGTGGGCTACTTCCGCGATGAGGAGGCGACGCGCGAGACGCTCGTCGACGGCTGGCTGCACTCCGGCGACCTCGGCGAGATCGACGCCGACGGCTACCTGAGGATCACCGGGCGCAAGAAGGATCTCATCGTCACCTCGAGCGGCAAGAACATCGCGCCGTCGAACATCGAGCAGGCGATCAAGCTGTGCCGCTGGGTCTCGCAGGCGGTCGTCTACGGCGACCGGCGCCCGTACCTGACCGCGCTGCTGACGCTCGATCCCGACGAGGCGGGCGCGCTCGCCGAGCACGTCGGGGCCTCGTCGAAGGACCCCGCCGCGCTCGCGCAGGATCCGGCCGTCCGCGCCGAGCTGCAGGCGGCCGTGGACGAGGCGAACAAGAAGTTCGCGCGCATCGAGCAGGTCAAGAGGTTCACGGTGCTCGAGCGCGACCTCTCGCAGGACGACGACGAGCTCACGCCGACGCTGAAGGTCAAGCGCAAGCTCGTCTACGAGCGCCACGCGGACCGCTTCGCGGCGCTGTACGACGGGGGCTGATCGGACCCAAATGCGGGAGCGGCCCGCCGGAGG
>DASZOA010000256.1:0-3531 GCA_035551055.1 Solirubrobacteraceae bacterium | reverse complement strand
CCGCCGACCTCGCGCAGCGCCTCGGTGTCGTAGAGCACGCAGCCCCCGGCCCACGCGAGCTTGTAGCGCAGCCGCGCGCCGGACGGGAGCCGCAGGCGGCGGGCGACGTGAAGCAGGTTGGCCGCGTTGTGCAGCTTGTAGCGCTCCCATGCCGGGCTGCCGGGCGTCACCAGCTCGGGCTCGACCGGGCCCTCCCACAGCTCCAGCGCCTGCTCGTCCGGGCGTTCGTCATCGGCGAAGGACAGCCCGATCAGGCCCACGCCGACGAGGCCGCAGCCCTCCTCGCCGATCGTCCGCCACATGCGCTCGATCAGGTCGGGCTCGAGGATGACGTCGTCGTCGATGAACAGGCAGTACGGGGCCCTGACGTGGTCGAGCAGGAACTGGCGCTGCTCGGCGAGGCCCCGGCGCGGGAGATGTCGATGCAGCTCGACCGCGCGGCCGCGGGCGCGCAGGACGCGCACCGCGGCCATCACCTCGGGCGCGTCGAAGCTCGCCGCGCGCCTGCTCTGGTCGGAGACGACGACGCGCAGGTCGGGATGCGTCTGGGCGATCAGGCTCGTCAGCGTGATCGCGAGCGCGGCAGGTCGCTCGAACGTCGGGATCAGCACGTCGAGCGCCGTGCCGGCGTCGGCCGCCGCGCCGCTCACGTCGCGTGCGGCCTCAGGCGCTCGACGATGCGGCTGGTCGAGCGCGCCGGCACCTGGGGGAGGATGCGCAGCTCGGCGCCGAGCGCGCGGACCAGCGGCGCCTCGGGAACGGTCTCGGCGCTGTAGTCGCCGCCCTTGACGACGACGTCGGGGCGCAGCGCCCGCAGCAGCTCCTCCGGCCGGTCATCGTCGAAGGCGACGAGGTGGTCGACGCAGGACAGCGCGGCGAGGACCTCGACGCGGTCGGCGAGCGAGTTGATCGGACGCTCCGGGCCCTTCAGCCGCCGCACGCCGGCATCCGCGTTGAGCGCCACGACGAGGACGTCGCCCAGCTCCTTGGCGGCGTTGAGCAGCGCGATGTGCCCGCGGTGCAGGATGTCGAAGCAGCCGTTGGTGAAGACGACGCGGCGCCCCTCGCGCCGGTGGCGCTCGCCCTCGATCGCCAGCCGCGCGGCGTCGGGCACGAGCTTGCCCCCGGGCAGCAGCCGCAGCCGCAGCTCGGCCGGCGAGCACGTCGCGGTCCCCGGCTTGGCGACGACGACGGCGGCCGCGGCGGCGGCCACCTCGGCCGCCCCCGCCGGATCGGCGCCGGACGCCAGGCCGAGCGCGAAGGCGGCGGTGAAGGTGTCGCCGGCTCCGGCGCAGCAGCGCTCGGGAACGGCGTCGGCGTAGATGCGGTGCGGCGCGCGGCCGCGCTCGAGCAGGACGGCGCCGTCGCGGTCGAGCGTCACGGCGGCGACCTCGACGCCGGTGACGTCGAGCAGCCGCTGCGCGCTCTCGGAGACGGCGCGCGCGCGGTCGCCGCCGAACGGGTCCAGCCCGCCGAGCGCGGCCCGCGCCTCCTCGAAGTTCGGCGTGCACGCCAGCGTCCGCGCCCGGCGGTAGCGGCGCGGGTCCTTGGCGTCGACGACGATCGGCGGCGAGCCGGGCGATCGGGGCGGCGGGAGCGCCTCGATCACGCCGTCGGTCATGACGCCCGAGCCGTAGTCGGCGACGACGACCGCGTCGACCGCGGCGGCGGCCGCCAGCAGCGAGCGCAGCTCGCCTTCGAGGTCGGGCGCGAGCGGCGAGAGCGTCCCCTCGTCGAAGCGGACGAGCATCTGCCCCTCGGCCAGGACGCGCCGCTTCGCCACCGTCGAGCGCTCGTCCCTGAGGACGACCCCGCCGACGTCGACGCCGAAGCCGCCGACGAGCTCGAGCAGCCGCTGGCCGGCGTCGTCGAGGCCGACGACGGAGACCAGCCGCACGTCGGCTCCGAGCGACGCGAGGTTGACCGCCACGTTCGCCGCCCCGCCCGGCGCCTCGGTGCGCCCGCCGACCGTCACCACCGGCACCGGGGCCTCGCGTGAAAGATCGCTTGCACGGCCGTCGAGGTAGGCGTCGAGGATGACGTCGCCGACGACGAGCACGCGCAGCCCCGCGAACGCGTCGAGCAGCCGCGACGCCTCGGGCGCCGCGCGCGCTCGAAGTTCGCTCGACGTCGCGCGACCACTCATCTCGGGCTCCTCAGCCTCGGGCGCTTCGCGCCTACCCCCGCTACTGCTGCTTCATGCGCGCGCTGCGGCTCGGGGAGCGCGGGGGAAGTGTTCGTGTCGCTCCTGGCGGGCACAGACAGCCCGTGTCAGCCCTCAGCGCATCCAGCGCGCGCGTCAGCATCGTGGTCGACAACTTCGAGTACGAGCGCTTCCTCGGCGAGGCGATCGACAGCGCGCTGGCGCAGACGCACGACGACGTTGAGGTGCTGGTGGTCGACGATGGCTCCCGGGACGGCTCGCGCGACGTTATCGCGAGCTACGGACAGCAGGTCACCGCGGTGCTGAAGGACAACGGCGGCCAGGCGTCGGCGTTCAACGCGGGCTTCGCCGCCTCCAGCGGGGAGGTCGTGATCTTCCTCGACAGCGACGACGTGCTCGAGCCCGGCGCGGCCGCCGCCGCCGTCGACGAGCTGCGGCGCGCGCCGTACGCGAAGCTCCACTGGCCGCTGCGCGAGGTCGATCGCGACGGGCGCCCGCTGGGGACGCTCAACCCGGGGGCGCCGCTCCCCGAGGGTGAGCTGCGCGATCGCGTGCTCGAGCGCGGGCCGGGGGCGTACGCCACCCCACCGACCTCGGGCAACGCGTTCTCGCGGTCGTTCCTCGAGCGCGTCATGCCGCTTCCCGAGGAGCTGCGACTGTGCGCGGACGCCTACCTCTACGACCTCGCGCCGCTGTTCGGGCGGATCGCGTGCGTGCACGAGCCGCTCGGCCGGCTGCGCCGCCACACGAGCGCCTTCGGCGGCCTCGGGCTCGAGGACCGGCTCGAGCACACGCTGCTCGTGCAGCAGCGCGCGCGCGCGGCGCTGCGCGCGCGCTGCCGCGAGCTGGGCCTCGAGCCCGACGAGGACGGCTGGCGCGCGCACAGCTGGCCGCTGCGCCAGCGCCGTGCGCTCGACGCGCTGTGGACGGTCGTGCCGCGCGGCGTCCCGTTCGCGCTCGCCGACGCCGGCACGTTCATGATGGAGCCGCCCGCCGTGCCGCTCGCGCCCGACGCGAGCGCGCACGAGGTCGGCGAGGCGGGTATCCGCTTCCTCGTCGTGCCGTGGCCGGGGTTCGCCTGGCTGGCAAGCGTGCGCCCGGCGCTCGGCGCGTGCCGAGTCCTCCTGGAGACCGACGACCTCGTCGTGCTCGAGCTCCCGTGACCGGCGACCGCGTACCCGGCGTGCGCCGCATCGCGGTCCTGCGGGCGAACGGCCTGGGCGACGTCGTGTTCACGCTGCCCGCGCTCGACGCGCTGCGCGCGGCCTATCCGGAGGCCGAGATCACGCTGCTGGCGACCGAGCTGCACCGCGATCTGCTGTCGGACCGCCCCGCCCCGGTCGACCGCGTCGTACCGGTCCCGCGGC
>DASZOA010000255.1:0-2094 GCA_035551055.1 Solirubrobacteraceae bacterium | reverse complement strand
GGCCGGAGCACGCGGTACAGCTCGGCCGCGGTCGCCTCCGGATCCTCGACCGTGCACAGGACGAGGGCGGCGAGCGCGGTGTCGAACGCCTCGTCAGCGAACGGAAGCGCCTCGCCGACGCCGCGCACGAGCCGGACCGGCACGTTCGCTTCGGGCAGCCGTCGCCGGGCCTGACGCAGCATCGCCGGGTCCGGGTCGAGCGCCACGACCTCGCTGACAGCCGCCGGAAGGTGCTTGAAGCTCTCGCCGGTGCCCGCTCCCAGGTCGAGCACACGGCCTGCCGCCTGCGCGACCAGAGCCTGTCGCCGCGTCCCCAGCTCACCTCGCTCCGCGCGGCGGGTGAGCACGCCGTACCAACGGGCGAAGAACGGGCGCGTGCGGGGGCGCGAGGGCACGGCGCCGTGCTACCCGACGAGCCGAGGCAGCTGCCCTGCCGTCGGCCGGCGCTGTCGGAGGGTGCGTTGACGATCGCTGCAGGGGGTAACCCGCGGGCCGTGATATCCCCCACGCCCGACGGGCCCGATCCGGTGCGCCCCCTCGACGAGCCCGCGGCGCTGCCGTCGCGCAGTGCCGCCGCGCGGCGCCGCGCGATGCAGGCCGCGATCGCCAACGCCGTGCACGCGATGCGCGCGGCCGGCCGCCGGCGAGGCCCGCCACGCGGCCCCCAGGGTCCCTCGTCCGGTCGCCTCTGATGCGCGTCGCCGTCACCGGCGCGACCGGCAACGTCGGCACGAGCCTGCTGGGGAAGCTCAGCGCCGATGACGCCGTCGAGGAGATCGTCGGCATCGCGCGGCGCCGGCCGGACCTGCGGCTCGAGCGCACCAGCTGGGTCTGCGCCGACGTCGCACGCGACGACCTCGTGCCGATCTTCCGCGGCGCCGACGCGGTCGTCCACCTGGCATGGCTGATCCAGCCCTCGCGCGACCGCGCGACGACCCAGCGGGTGAACGTCGAGGGCTCGCGGCGGGTCTTCGAGGCGGCCGCCGCCGCCGGCGTGCGGTCGCTCGTGTACGCCTCGTCGGTCGGCGCCTACTCGCCGGGGCCCAAGCACCGGCGCGTCGACGAGAGCTGGCCGACGGGTGGCATCCCGACGTCGTTCTACTCGCGCGACAAGGCCGCCGTCGAGAGGATCCTCGACGACTTCGAGCGGGGCCATCCGCAGACGCGGGTCGTGCGCCTGCGCCCCGGGCTGATCTTCAAGGCCCACGCGGCATCCGGGATCCGCCGGCTGTTCGCCGGGCCGCTGCTGCCGACGCCGCTGCTGCGCCGGCGCCTGATCCCGTTCGTGCCGGCGCTCGAGCGCCTGCGCTTCCAGAGCGTGCACTCGCTCGACGCCGGCGAGGCGTACCGCCTGGCGGTGGTCGGCGACGCCCGCGGCGCCTTCAACGTCGCGGCCGAGCCCGTGCTCGACCCGGCCGAGCTCGGGCGGCTGCTCGAGGCGCGACCGGTCCCGGTGCCGAGGCGGGCGCTGCGCCTCGCCGTCGAGCTGTCCTGGAAGCTGCGCCTACAGCCGACGCCGCCCGGCTGGCTGGACCTGGCGCTCGGCGTCCCGCTGATGGACACGACGCGCGCCCGCGACGACCTGGGCTGGAGCCCGACGCGTTCGGCCGGCGATGCGCTGCTGGAGCTGATCGACGGGATGCGCCGCGGCGCGGGACTCCAGACCGACCCGCTGGAGCCGGGCGGCGCGGGGCCGCTGCGCTCGAGCGAGCTGCGCACGGGCGTGGGTGGCCGCTCGCGCGACTGAGCCGGCGGGTGCTCGCGGCCGCCCCGCGCGCCGTGGCGGCGGGCGGGCTCGGTCTCAAGACTCGAGACCTGGCCGCGCGTCAGCCGGCGTCGTCGCGGCTGACGAGCTTGATGAACGTGCTGTCCTCGCCGTCGGCCTTGCGCTCCTGCAGGATCGCCGCGAGCCGCTGCTCGTCGAACTTCTCACACCACTCGGCCCAGCCGATGTGCGCGAGCGACTCCTCGCCCGCGCCGCCCGGGAAGTCGATCCGCAGGATGCCGGGATCGTCGCCGCCGCCGGTGCCCTTCACGCTGGCGGGCGTGCCGTCGCGCGCCTCCGCCCAGCGGCGGATCTCGTCGTGATCGGTC
>DASZOA010000254.1:0-7197 GCA_035551055.1 Solirubrobacteraceae bacterium | reverse complement strand
CGGGCAGCCCCGAACAGGCCGAAGCCCCGGTCCGTTCGGGCTTAGCGATGTCAGGCCTGTCGCCAGGCTTTCGGGCTTCCCGCGTTTCCGGGGCTTCGGGATAGCGGGGGCGGGATTCGAACCCGCGACCTTCGGGTTATGAGCCCGACGAGCTACCAGACTGCTCCACCCCGCGGCGTGGAATACCAGTCTACAACGCGATCGCGGCGCGATCAACGGATTCGGCGGACGGATAGCCTCGTGTGACGTGCGCGTGGGCGTCGTCGACATCGGGACGAACTCAACGCGGCTGCTGATCGCCGACGTCGCGCCCGACGGCGCGCTGACGCAGCGCCACCGGGAGTCGATCGTCACGCGGCTCGGAGACCGCGTCGACGCGACCGGGAAGCTGTCCGAGGAGGCGATCGGCCGCGTGCTCGACGCGCTCTCGCACTACCGCGCGCTGATGGACGAGCACGAGGTCGCCGCCACGACGGCGGTTCTCACGAGCGCTGTCCGCGACGCCGCCAACGGGACGCAGTTCACCGCCCGCATCCGCGACGACTACGGCCTGGACGCCCGCACGATCGGGGGCGACGAGGAGGCCGAGCTGACGTTCGCCGGCGCGACGAGCGAGCGCGAGCGCGACGGCTCGGAGCTCGTCGTCGTCGACATCGGCGGGGGGTCGACCGAGTTGGTGATCGGCCGCGACGGGCAGGTCGGCTTCCACGTCTCGACGCAGGCCGGGGTCGTGCGCCAGACCGAGCGCCACATCCACACCGATCCGCCGCAGCCCGACGAGATCGAGCGCCTGCGGCGCGAGTTCGCGCAGATCATCGAGCGCAGCGTGCCGAGCGACCGGCGCCGGCGCGTCGCGGCGGGAATCGCGGTCGCCGGCACCCCCACCTCCTGCGCCGCGATCGAGCTCGGTCTGGAGCCCTATGACCCGGTGAAGGTCCACGGTCACCGGCTGAGCCGCTCCGCGACCGAGCGGATCCTCCACCGGCTCGCCGGCCTGACCGACGACGAGCGCCGCCGGGTTCCGGGCCTGCACCCCGATCGCGCGCCGACGATCGTCGCCGGCGCCGCGATGCTGCTCGAGGTCTTCGATGCGTTCGGCCTCGACGAGATCGAGGTCTCCGAGCACGACATCCTGCGCGGCGCGGCACTCAAGCTGGCCGCCGAGTCGGACGCGCGCACGTCCTGACATTGGACGCATGTCCGATTCAAACGCCTCGAGCGCGCGCCGATACCACCCGTGCCGGCAGGGAGCCCACCCCCATGGACCCCGCCGGGCATAGGTCCGGGCCAGCCGTTCACGCGGCGCCTCCTCCGCCCGGGCCGTTCAAAGGCCCTCGAGGTACGTACCCCTGCCCGTCCCGTCGGGGCCATCATTCGGAAGCCGCCCTTTCCCCTGGGGGCGGCTTCCGACGTTCGGGGGCACGTTCAGATCAGGTTCGAGCGCCGCGGGTAGGCGACCGACGGATCGGTCAGGACGTTGACGAGCGCCGGCGCGTCGGCGGCGAACGCCCGTTCGAGTGCCGGCCGCAGCTCGGCGGGCTCGCGCACGAGCGACCCGTGCCCACCGAGCGCCTCGACGACGACGTCGTAGCGCGTCTGCGGCTGCAGCTCCCCGGCGACCGAGTAGCCGTAGATGTGCTCCATCGGATGCTTCTCGAGCCCCCAGATACCGTTGTTGCCGAGCACGCCGACGACGGCGGCGCCGTGGCGCACGAGCGTGTCGAACTCCAGTCCGGAGAAGCCGAACGCGCCGTCGCCTAGCAGCAGCACGACCTGGCGCTCGGGGTGCGCGAGCTTCGCCGCCAGCGCGTAGCCCGGACCGGATCCGAGGCAGCCGAACGGCCCCGGATCGAGCCAGCAGCCGGGCCGGTGGGAGTCGACCAGGCGCCCGGCGAAGGAGACGAAGTCGCCGCCGTCGCCGATCACGATCGCATCGCGGTCGAGCATCGCCCCCAGCTCGTGGTAGACGCGCATCGGATGAAGCGGCGCGCGCTCGTCGAGCAGCTGAGGGCGCTCGGCCGCGCGCGCGGCGTCCTCGGCCTCGCGCAGCGACGAAAGCCAGTCAGGGTCGGTCGCGCACGGCGCCGACGTGCGCAGCACCTCCAGCAGCTCGCCCACGGCGCCGTACAGCTCGGCCGCGATGGGCCGCGGGTAGCCCCGCGCCGGCTGCGCCCGATCGATCGCGACGAGCGCGGTCTGCTCGCCGAACGCCGCGCCGAAGCCGAGCCGGAAGTCGAGCGGCGCGCCGACGACCAGCGCCACGTCAGCCTCCCGCAGCGCCTGCGATCGCGTCCGCGAGAACAAGAGCTCGTGCCCGGCCGGGACGCAGCCGCGCGCCAGCCCGTTGAGGAACACCGGGATGCGAAGCTCCTCGGCGAGCGCGCGCAGCGCATCCTCGCCGTGTCCCCAGTAGAGGTCGCTCCCGGCCATGATCACCGGGCGCCGGGCGGTGCGCAGCAGCTCGATCGCGACGGCGAAGGCGCTAGCGTCGGCCGCGGCCGCGCCGAGCGGATCGCGCACGGGAACGTACTCGCCCTCCTCGACGCCCTCGCCGAACACGAGGTCCAGTGGGAAGTCGAGGAACGCCGGGCCGCCGTGCGGCGTCAGCGCGGCTGCGAACGCGGCGTCGATCAGGGCCGGTATGTCGGCCGTGCGCGACGACGTCGCCGCGAACTTCGTCAGCGGCGCGACGAACGGCACGTGATCGATCTCCTGCAGCGCGCCCTGGCCCCAGCGGACCGTGGACGCGCGCCCGCCGAGGACGAGCATCGGGGAGTGGTTCTGCTGCGCGGACGCGATCGCGCTCATCCCGTTCGTGACTCCGGGACCCGCCGTCAGCGCCGCCACGCCGGGCCGACGCGTGACCTTCGCCCAGCCCTCCGCCGCGAACGCCGCCGTCTGCTCGTGGCGGACGTCGACGATGTCGATCCCGGCCGCCCGGCAGCCGTCGTAGATGGAGAACAGGTGCCCGCCGGACAGCGTGAAGAGCTTGGAGACGCCGTGCGCCTTCAGCCGCCGCGCGACGAGGTGCCCGCCGACGAACCGACGCAGCTCATGGGACGACTCGCTGGGCATCGCGTCGCGGCGACACTATCAGTGAACATCGGCGTACACTGAAGCGCCGGCGCTTCAGACGGCGGTGCGCGCCGCCGCCGCCTCGAGCAGCCGGTCCTCGCCGCAGAACAGCAGCCGCCCGACGCGCAGCGCCGGCAGCCCCGAGGCGCCGGCGGCGAGCAGCATCCGCCCGGCCTCCTCGATCGCGCCGTCGCGACCGGCGTCGCCGGCCGCCGAGAGCGCCTCGCGCAGACCGATCCCCGCCGCCGCCGCCGCCTCGGCGAGGATCTCCGGGTCGTCGATGTCGAAGCCGCCGCAGAACGCCAGCCGCGACGCCGCGAGCACGAACGCCGCTCCGCGGCCGCGCTCGGCCGCAAGCGACGCCACGCGCATCGCTCCGCAGACGCTGCGCGGCGGCTCGTCCGGACAGACGAACGGCAGCCCGAGCAGCGCCGCGCGCTCGCTCGCGGCGCGCATCGCCTGCTCGCTCAGGTCGACGCCGTCCAGCATGTCGGCCGACGCCGGCAGCCACTCCAGCCGCGCGAAGAGCCGGTCGGCACGCTCGGCCGCGAGGTAGGTGTAGGGCGAGGCGAGATCGAAGAACAGCGTCGTCCGCGCAGGCTGGCGCGCGGTGGCGACGTGGCCGCGCCGCGCGCGGCGATGCTCGTCGAGCGAGGTGACGGTGCCCACGCACGACATAACGCACGGACGGCACGAAACCTGCGGGAACCTTCGCGCCGTCTTCCTCGCGAAAGGGTGCACGAACAGGAGCACCCCCTTCCGGTGCGTCGATGCGCGACTAAGGTGCCCACGATCCGGGCGCCAGCTAAGCTGGATTGCAGCGAGGAGACCTCATGGGAGCCACCCCACCGCCGAAGCGGCACCCTTACCACCAGTGGGCCCCCGACGCCCGCGCGCTCGACCTGGTCGGGGACAAGTGGACGCTGCTGATCGTGCGCGACCTCGCGACCGGGCCGCGGCGCTTCGTCGAGCTGCAGCGGGTCCTGCCGGGCATCTCGACCGAGCAGCTGCGCTCGCGCCTGAACCGCATGGTGGCCGACGGCCTGCTCACGCGGCAGCGCTACCGCGAGGTCCCGCCGCGCGTGGACTACGAGCTCACGCAGCGCTCGGGCGAGCTGCTGCCGGTGCTCGGCGCGCTCGCACGCTGGGGCTACGACTGGGCCTGGACGGCGCCGCGCGAGGGCGAGGCGGTCGACATCGGCGCGATCCTGCGCATCGCGCCGGGCCTCGTCGACGCGCCCGCCGACGTCGCGGGCACCGCCGAGCTGACGGTCACCCGGCCCGACGGCACGAGCCGCCGCTACGCGATCGGCGTCGAGCACGGCGCGGCGACCGTCGCCGAGCAGGAGGCGCCCGAGGCCACGGCGCGCGTCAGCGGCAGCGAGGCCGCCTGGATCGATGCGCTCGGCCCGGCCGCAAACCGCGACGGGCTGACGGTCACCGGCGACGAGCGGCTGGCCGCCGTCGTGCTCGACGGCGTCTCCGCGACCCCCGCGCGCGCCGTACGCGCCGCATAGCGCCCGAAGGTTCGCCCGACACCGCAACTGACCGCCCGCCGCCGGGGTTAGGCTCCAGAACCCGCACGTGCGTGCCGATGAGTACCTGAACCCGCTCGTCCCTCCGCTGAAAGGAAGCATCCCCTCGTGAACCGCCGCCTGCTCCCCATGCTGCTCGTCGCCGCCGGGCTTGTCGCCGCCGTCCCGGCGCCGGCCGTTGCAGCGAAGAAGATCAACGTCGCCGTCGGCGTCGGCGACCAGAGCTCGACGATGTTCGCCGATCCCAGCTGGAGGGCGCTCGGCCTGAAGAAGACGCGCTACTTCATCGAGTGGAACGCGATCGATCAGCCCGATCAGCTCGCCGCGGCCGACAGGTTCGTCGCCGCCGCGCGGTCCGCGCGCGCCAGCGTGCTCATGCACATCTCGGTCGACAACATCAACAGCTTCCCGACGTACCTTCCGAGGCTCTCGGAGTACAGGTCGAAGGTCGGCGCGCTCGTCAGGCGCTACAGGCCGCAGGGCGTCAGGGACTGGGGCGTCTGGAACGAGGCCAACCACAAGTCGCAGCCGACGACGAGGAACCCCAAGCGCGCCGCCCAGTTCTACCGCTCGATGCGCGGCATGTGCTCGCGCTGCAGGATCGTCGCGCTCGACGTGCTCGACCAGGCCGGCGTCGAGAGGTACATCGCGCGCTGGCTGAAGGCCGCCGGCTCGCTGGGCCGCCGCGCGACGGTCATCGGGATCCACAACTACTCGGAGGTCAACCGCCGACTGAAGGAGAAGCGCTCGAAGAGCAGCCTGCGCAAGTACCCCGGCACGGCGCGGATCATCAAGGCCGTGCGCAAGAAGAACAAGAAGGCGAAGTTCTGGTACACCGAGACCGGCGGGGTGGCGAACTTCGGCCGGGCGTTCCCGTGCGACCGCCGGCGGCAGGCCAACCGCACGAAGTTCATGTTCGACATGATCAAGCGCTACGACAAGGACGTCGAGCGCCTCTACAGCTACAACTGGTTCGGGACGGCCGGCGGCGGGTGCCAGGGCTTCGACGCCGGTCTCGTCGAGGCCGACGGCACGCCGCGCGCGGCGTACTCGGTCTTCAAGTCCAAGCTGCGCAGCGCGCGCAAGTAGCGCGCCTGTTCGGACCCGGGCGCGCGTAGGATGCAGCGCGCGCCCGGGTGGCCGAACGGCATAGGCAGGCGGTCTTAAAAACCGCCGCTCGAGAGAGCGTGCGGGTTCGAATCCCGCCCCGGGCATCCTCACGGCTTCCTCATGAAGCCGGCGTCGCGTGCCGCTACCCTGACGCGAGCCGAGAAACCTCGGAACTTCGCGCCGCCGGCCGGGTTGCAAGGGGCAGCGGCACGGATGCCTGCGCCCGCTCGTGGAAGCCACCGCCCTCAATCACTCGATCCCGGTTGGCATGCGGGGCCCGACCCCGCTGCTGCGCCTGCAGTCCGACGAGCGCCTGATCGCGCTCGTGCGGCGCGGCAACCACGCGGCGTTCGAGATGCTCGTCTCGCGCTACGGCTCGCGGCTGCTGGCCTTCTGCCGCCACATGCTGGGCTCGCGCGAGGACGCCGAGGACGTCCTGCAGGAGGTCTTCGCCGCCGCGTTCAACGCGATCCTCGCCGACGACCGCGCGATCAACGTGCGCCCGTGGCTGTACCGCATCGCGCGCAACCGCTCGCTCAACCACCTGCGCCGCGTGCAGCCGATCGGCGTCGACTCGATGGACGTCCACCTCTCCGAGGGGGGCGTCACGACGGCCGACAAGGTCCACCGGCGCGAGGACTTCCGGCTGCTCGTCGCCGATGTCCAGGACCTGCCCGAGACGCAGAAGACCGCGCTGCTGCTGCGCGAGATCGACGCGCTGTCCTACGAGCAGATCGCCGAGGCCATGGAGACGACGATCCCGTCGGTGAAGTCGCTGCTCGTGCGCGCGCGCGTATCGCTGGCCGAGGCCGCCGAGGCGCGCACGCTGACCTGCGAGCAGGTCCGCGAAGAGCTCGGCGAGGTCGCCGAGGGACTGCGCCGCTCGAGCGCGCCGATGCGCCGCCACGTCCGCGGCTGCGAGCGCTGCCGGGGCTTCAAGTCCCAGCTGCGCAGCACGAACAAGGCGCTCGCGGCGGTCTTCCCGGTCGCGCCGCTGCTGCTGTTCAAGAAGGCGCTGCTGACGCAGTTCGGGATGACGGCGTCGGCGGGCGCGGGCAGCGCCGCCGGCGCGGCGGCCGTCACCGTGGCCGCGACGAGCGGAACGACGGCGATGTCGGCCGGCATCAGCACGATCGCGACGAAGACCGCCGCCACGCTGGCGGCGGCGGCGATCGTCACGGCGGGCGCCGTCGAGGTCAAGCACGTGCAGACCGAGGAGCCGGCGCGACCGGCGGTCGCCGCGCCCGCCAAGCCGGCGCCGGCCGCGCGCGTCGCGCCCCGGGTCGTCGCCGCGGTGCAGCAGCCCAGCGCGCCCGCGAAGAAGAGCAAGCCGGTCGCCGCGGCGGCCGCGAGCACACCCGCCGAGCCGGCGGCGACCGAGCCGGAGCCCGCCGCGGTCGAGCCGCAGGCGCCCGCCGAGGCCGGCGCGACGAGCGCGAGCCCGGCACCGGCGGCGGCGCCCGCGCCGGTGCCGGGC
>DASZOA010000253.1:0-2387 GCA_035551055.1 Solirubrobacteraceae bacterium | reverse complement strand
AGCGCCGGTCGGCCGGCGCCGATCCCTGGGAGCGGCTGGTCGGCTGGCGGATCGACGGCCGCGCGCCGCAGCGCGGGCGGCTGGCGCCGGAGGGCGGCGGGCCGGCGGTCGAGCTCGTCGTCGACGGCGAGCGGATCACGGTCGACGGCGGCGCGCAAACGCGCCGCGCGAGCGCCGAGCCCGATCCCGCCGGGCTCGCCGTCGCGCTCGACGGCCGCCGCCGGGTCTGGGCCTGCGCGCGCGACGGGGAGCTCACGCGCGTCGGCATCGACGGGCGCGCGTGGGCCTTCGGCGAGGAGCCGGCGGCGCCGCGCCGCGATCGGCGCCACCCGGGCGACGCGCTCGAGGCGCCGATGCCCGGCAGCGTGCTGGACGTGCGGGTGCGCGACGGCGACCGCGTGCGGGCGGGCGACGTCCTCGTCGTGCTCGAGTCGATGAAGATGGAGCTCGAGGTCGTCGCGCCGGCCGCCGGCACCGTCGATCGGCTCGCGGTCGCACCCGGCGACCGCGTCCGTGGCGGCCAGCTGCTCGCCACGATCGGCGAGGCGGCCCGATGAGCGTCGTCCTGCACAGCGCCGCCCGCCGGCGGAGCGAGGCGTTCACGGCCAACGACGCCGCCCACCGCGCGCTCGTGGCGGACCTCGACGCGCAGCTTGCGCGCGTGCGCGCCGGCGGCGGGGAGCGCGCGCAGCAGCGCCACGTCGCGCGCGGCAAGCTGCTGCCGCGCGAGCGCGTCGAGCGCCTGCTCGACCGCGGCTCGCCGTTCCTCGAGCTCTCGCCGCTCGCCGCGCACGGGCTCTACGGCGATGCCGCGCCGGGCGCCGGGATCATCACGGGGATCGGCCGCGTCGCGGGGCGCGAGTGCGTCATCGCCGCCAACGACGCCACCGTCAAGGGCGGCGCGTACTTCCCGATGACCGTCAAGAAGCACCTGCGCGCGCAGGAGATCGCGCTGCGCAACCGGCTGCCGTGCGTCTACCTCGTCGACTCCGGCGGGGCGTTCCTGCCGCTGCAGGACGAGATCTTCCCCGACCGCGAGCACTTCGGCCGGATCTTCTTCAATCAGGCGAAGCTGTCGGCCGCGGGCATCGCGCAGATCGCGGCGGTGCTGGGCTCCTGCACGGCCGGCGGCGCGTACGTCCCGGCGATGAGCGACGAGACCGTCATCGTGCGCGAGCAGGGCACGATCTTCCTCGGCGGGCCGCCGCTCGTGCAGGCGGCGACGGGCGAGGAGGTCAGCGCCGAGGAGCTCGGCGGCGGCGAGCTGCACGCGCGCCGCTCGGGCGTCGCCGACCACCTCGCCGGCGACGACCACGAGGCGCTGCAGATCGTCCGCTCGATCGTCGCGACGCTCGCGCCGCGCGCGGCGCCGCCGTGGCAGCGCGCGGCGGTCGAGGAGCCGGCCGTCGATCCCGCGTCCCTGTACGGCGCGGTGCCCGTCGACCCGCGCGTGGGCTACGACCCGCGCGAGATCGTCGCTCGGATCGTCGACGGCTCGCGGTGGCACGAGTTCAAGGCGCTGTACGCGACGACGCTCGTCTGCGGCTTCGCCCACGTCCACGGCCACCCGGTCGGGATCCTCGCCAATCACGGCGTGCTGTTCTCGCCGAGCGCCCTGAAGGCCGCCCACTTCGTGCAGCTGTGCGACCAGCGCGGCGTACCGCTGCTGTTCCTGCAGAACGTCACCGGCTTCATGGTCGGCCGCGACGCCGAGGCCGGCGGGATCGCGCGCGACGGGGCGAAGATGGTCGCCGCGGTGTCGTGCGCGCGCGTCCCGAAGCTCACCGTCATCGTGGGCGGCTCCCACGGCGCCGGCAACTACGGCATGTGCGGGCGCGCCTACGACCCGCGCTTCCTGTGGATGTGGCCGAACGCGCGCATCTCGGTGATGGGCGGCGAGCAGGCGGCGACGGTGCTCGGCGCCGTCGCCTCGGGGCGCGACCGCGCGGAGATCGCGGCGCTGCAGGAGCGCACCCGGGCGCAGTACGAGACTCAGGGCCACCCGTACTACGCGACCGCGCGGCTGTGGGACGACGGCGTCATCGACCCGCTGACGACACGCGACGTCGTCGGACTCGCGCTGTCGGCCTGCGCGAACGCGCCGCTCGCCGCCCCGGAACGGCCGGTGCTGCGCATGTAGGGTGACACCGCCTGCATGCGCGCCACGGCCGGGGGTACCGATCGGCCATGGCCGAGAACTCCTCGCGACGGACGCAGCGCCGGCCGGTGCGCTCGGAGGATCCGAGCCTCTCCCCGGAGGCCAACGAGCTGCTCACGCACGAGCTGCGCGAGGCCATCGGCAGCGACGAGGTCGAGGTCCCCGAGGACGTGCCGGATCGCAGCGAGGACGCGCACGCGACGCGCCCGCGGTTCGTCGCCACGCTGGT
>DASZOA010000252.1:0-5177 GCA_035551055.1 Solirubrobacteraceae bacterium | reverse complement strand
CCGACCCGCGTGCGGCGTGGAAGCGCGCGGGTGCGAGCCAGGCGTAGACCGGACCGACGCCGCGAGGGCGGAGCACTCGCGGGTCGGGCCGACTCGCCTGTCGCCGCCACGGCCGGAGCCGGGCGACGGGTGGCCGCCGGCAGCGGTGCGGCGAAACGCCGCTCGGCGGCGGCCGCGGATGCTCGGCTGACACCTCGTCGGGGTGCCGCTCGGCGGCGGCCGCGGATGCTCGAGTGACACCTCGTGGGGGCCGTCGCGTCGCGGCGTCACTCACGCATGACATGCAGGCGGGCACGGCACTTCGTCGCGATCGTGGCCTTCACATGTCACTCGCGCATGAACGGGTGCTGGAGTGCCACCTCGTCGCGATCGCCGCGTCGTGTCGCTCGCGCACGTCTCGTGAGGGGTCGACCGCGCGGCACGGATCCCGTCGCGACCACCGCCGACTTCGCGAGCGGCGCGGCCGCGGGAGGCGTCTTCATCGCACGAGGCGCACCTCGAGGCCGCCTCCGGCGACGGCTTCTCCCGCACCCCCGAGCAGCCCGAGGATCCGCGCGACGTAGCCGCGCGTCTCGCGAAACGGCGGCACGCAGCCGCAGGCGGCGACCGGCGCGGGCCCGGCGTTGTAGGCCGCGAGCGCGAGCGGGACCGAGGCGAACCGGCGCAGCAGGTCGCGCATGAGATGCGCCTGCGCGTCGATCGACGCCGCGGCATCGAACGGATCGCGCAGGCCGAGCGCGGCCGCCGTGCCCGGCATGAACTGCGAGATCCCCAGCGCGCCCGCGCGCGAGCGCGCGAACGGGTTGAAGTTCGACTCCGCCATGATCTGCGCGGCCAGCAGCGCCGCCGAGACGTTCCAGCGCTGCGCGGCCCGCGCGAGCGCCGGCGCGAACTCGCGCGGCACGAACGACGGCATCGCGCGCGCGGTCTCGCCGTCCCCGCCGCGGGCGCTCGCGGCGAAGCCGACCGAGGACGTGCCCGCGTTCAGCGTAAATCCATAGTGCCACGGCTCCCACGAATATCGCTGAGTGAAGTGAAAGCGCTTCGCGTTGCCGGCAAGCCATCGATAGGCGCTCGGCGGTCCGAGGTCGAGCTCCGTGCCCAGGCGGTGCAGCGACCGGCCGGGCGGGGCGACCCACCGCGGGTCCGGATGGCGGGCGAACAGCGCCGCCTGCTCGGCATTCGTCCGATAGCCGCTGACGATCACGAGCGCGACGCCGTCGCGCCGCGACGCCGCCGCCATGCGATCGAACGCCGCCGCGACGTCAGGCCGCATCGGCTTGCCCTGGCGGTGGGCAAGCGGACCGCGGTACTCGCCGGGGCCGGCGGCGCCGAACGCGATGTCGGCGGGCGGCGCGAGCTCGGCCTCGGCGCGGGCGCCGGCGGCCACGCGCTCGTCGCCGACGCGGACGGGATCGCGAACCTCAACCCACACGCGGACGGGCGCGAAGGTGTCCCGGTCGGGAAAGCCCACCCGCACGTCGCGGGCCCCGTTGCGGCGCGCCGTCGCCACGGCCGCACGGCGGGCTGCGGTCAGGTACGCGGCGCGCTCGAGGTGGGCGGGATTGGCGCGCCCGCCGAGCGCGGCCGGCTCGAACAGGCCGGCGTAGGCGTCGTGCATCGCGCGCGCCCCGGCGAGCGCGGCGAGGTCGGCGGCGCGCTGCTCGTCGCTCTGGCGGCCGATGCCCCGCGCGATCGCGCCGAGCACGAGCGCCCCGAGCAGGACGACGAGGATGAGGCCGACGAGGAGGATCGTCGCCTGACCGGCGTCATCGCGTCGCGGGCCCGGCCGCACGGGCTCCGGACCGGCGCGCAGGGCGGCGGTGCGGCTCATCGCCGGCCGGCGTGGTGGCTCATCTCAGGGCGCGGCGGCGTCGCGGGCCACGGCTGTGCGCATCGCAGGTCACGGCAGGGCGGCGACCGGCGCCGCCAGCGTGCGACGCGTGGAGGGCAGCAGCGCCAGCCCGGCCGCGGCGAGCGAGCGGCCCGGCTGGGCCGGCGGGATCTCGCACAGCACGACACGATCGAGGCCCGCCGTGACAAGCCGCGCCAGCGCCGGATCGGCCTGCGCGGGAAGTGCGGCGACGACGACGTCCTGCGCGACGAGCAACGCGTCGAACGCCGCCGCGCGCGGCCCGGCCAGCGCGAGCACGGTCGGCGCCGATCCGGCGGCGGCGCCGGCGCGAACGGCCTCCACCGCCGCCGCGTCCGGCGCCGACGCAAGCGCGACGAGGACGAGGCGGCCCGCCGCACGGGCGTCGTGCCCGCGCGCGGCAAGGCTGCGCGCCAGCCGGGCGGCGCCCGGCAGCGCCGGTGCACGCCACAGCGGCCTCGGCGGCGCCGGCGCCCAGACGCAGACGACGGCGGCCGCGGCACGCTCCCGGCGCACCAGCGCGAGACCGAGCCCGGCCGCGAGCGCCGGCGCGTCGGCGGCGGGCGCGAGCACGGCCACGGCTGAGGGCGTGCGCGGCGAGGGGACCGCGCACGCCCCGCTCGGCGGAACGCCGGCGGGAACGGCGTCCGCACGTGTCGTCCGCGCGTCGGCGGGAGCCACGAAGTGCTCGACGATCCGGCGCCCGAGGCTCATCGCGCCCCCGGGCCGGCGTCCGCCTCGCCGCGCGCCTCGAGCAGCCGTCCGAGCGCCGGCACGAGCGAGCGCGGGCGCAGCCGCACGCGCACGCGGCCGCCCTCGACGCGCACGTCGAGACGCCCGCGCGACCAGCCGGGCACCGCGTCACGCGCGGCGGTGCGCGGATCGGCACGCTGCAGCAGCGCGACGGCGCCGGCCTGCGCGGCGTGGTCGGCGAGCTCGCGTGCCGCGCCGGCTGCGAGCAGCTGCGCCGCCGCGAGCGCGACGACCGCAAGCAGCGGCGCGAGCGCCACAAGCTCGACCGATGCCTGGCCGGATGCGGAGCGCAGCGTCATCCGCCCTGGTCCTGCAGGCGGGCGCGGGCCGAGATCGTCGTCAGGCGCCCCGATCCGACGACGGCCGGGATCGCGATCGCGACCCGCACCCCGTTGCCCGACGGCGCCGGGCGCACGACGAGCCCGCGCTCGAGCCGCGCGGGCAGCACCCGGCGCGCTGCCGCGCGCTCGTCGGCGCCGACGGCGTTTGCCCGCGCCGCCGCGCGTGCGGCCGAGCCGGCGAGCCAGACCGCCTGGCCGGCGACGACCGCCTGCCAGAGGACCGCCGCAAGCGCCGCCATGAGCGGCAGGAGCGCGACGAGCTCGACGCTCGCCTGGCCGCGCTCGGCGGCGGAGGGACCCAACGAAGCCATGACCCGCACGATCGCGCGCCGCGTGTGACGGATCTAGACGCGCATGCGACAAGTCGCGCGCGGGTGCGTCACGAAAGGCCGCGATGGCTCAGCCGAAAAGCCGGGACGGCTCAGCCGTAGGAGCGGTGCTGCCGCCAGACGAGATACAGCGTGTACGAGGCCCCGGCCAGCAGCGCGAACCAGGCGACGGCGCCGGCGGGGGTGTCGAACAGCCGTCCCGAGGCCGCCACGGTCACGACCGCCACGCCGATCGCCGCATACAGGGCAAAGCGCCAGCCGTCGCCGAGGGCGAAGATGTCCGTGCGGAAGTTGCGATAGAGGAGCGCGCAGCCCAGCGCGATCAGGACGATGAAGATCGCGTTGAGCAGCTGCAGCACGAAGTCCGCCCCCTCGCCGCCGCCTGGCATGAGCCAGACGACGAGCGCGAGCACGAGCACGATCGCGATGCTGCGCGCGGTTTCCAGCGACATGCAGAACAGGCTAGTCGCTCATGCGATCGCGCTGAGCGGCTCGGCCGCGACGGCCGGGAGCGCTTCCCCCGCCGCCGGTGGCGCGCCCGCCGCCGGTGGCACGACCGCCGCCGGCGGCGCAAGGATCCGCTCCGGCTCCCCGGCGCGCTCGGCCGCGAACCGGTATCCCACCCCGAAGTGGGTGTGGATGTACGTCCAGTCCGGCGATGCCTGCTGGAGCTTGGAGCGCAGCTTGCGCACGAAGACGTCCACCGACCGGTCGCCGTGCGCCATCGTGTAGCCCCACACGCGCTGGTAGATCTCCTCGCGCTCGAGCACCCGTCCCTCGGCCGCCGCCAGCAGCTGGATGAGCTCGAACTCGCGCCGCGTCAGGTCGATCGAGCGACCCTGGGCGAAGGCCTGGAACTGGTCGGGCCGAATCTCGATGTCGCCGGTGGCGACCGCCTCCGCGGCCGCCGGCGGCTCGGCGAGTCGCCGGCGGCGGGCGACCGCTTCGACGCGCGCGATGAGCTCCTCGGGGTGGCAGGGCTTCGTCACCCAGTCGTCGGCGCCGAGGCGCAGGCCGCGGACGCGCTGGGCGACCGTCGACCGCCCGGTGCACACGACGACCGGCAGCGCAGGCAGCTCGCCGGTCACGCGCTCGAGGTAGTCCCACGCATGCTGGCCGAGCAGTGCGAGATCCACGACGAAGGCGCCGAGCCGCATCGCGATCAGCCGCTCGACCGGGACGGCGCCGGTCAGGACGATGTGCTCCCAGCCCAGCCGGTCCAGGCGCTTCGTCAGCACCTGGACGAATCCCGTGTCGCCGTCGGTGACGGCGATCCGCAGCGCGTCTCCGACCGCCGTGTTCGGATGCGTCATCTCGCCCGGAGTCTAGGGGCAGCCGCCGACGGCGACGGGCCGCGGGCAGGTCACCGGACTTCACGCCGCGACCGCCGCAACCTGCGGGTTGTCGCAGCGCATCCGACGTGCGCGAGTCCGAGAACCTGCGAAACAGCCGACAGCGCGAACGCGGTCCGCGCCGCGTTGAGGCGGCGTCGCCGATCCGCGCGACGCGCGCGGCACCATCGTCACTCGCGCACGTGGTCGTCGCCGCCACGTGCGTGCGCAAGCCGGAAGATCTGAAGACGACCTGGACGTACCCGCGCGCCGAGTCTTAGGCTCAGCTTGAGGGTGATACTTCCGGTTTCGCGGCTTCCCCCGGTCCCCGGAGGCTCCTCGCGGGGAGGCGCAGAGCGCCCGGCGATCCGCCCGTTCGGGCGCGAAGGGCGGCTGACAGCCGTTGCTCGGGAGCGTAGGCTGCGCGCCGACGCCAGTCCACGTCGATGCCCAACCGGTCAAGCCCGCTCGGGCACGCGCCGATAGCGCGACACATCGCCCGGCCGGGCGGCAACCGAACCAAGGCGAGGATCACCTGCAGATGAAGGCC
>DASZOA010000251.1:0-2866 GCA_035551055.1 Solirubrobacteraceae bacterium | reverse complement strand
GGATCGCGACTCGCGCGTGCTGATCGTCACCGCCTCCGAGCGCTCGCTGGCCGAGGTGCGCGCCGACGTCGGCTACTTGCGCTGTCCGGGCGGCGTCGATCTCGCGATCGCGCTCGCGCAGCTGCGCGACGCGCACGGCGTGCGCGCGATCCTCTGCGAGGGCGGGCCGCACCTCAACGCGTCGCTCGTCGCCGGTGGGCTGATCGACGAGCTGTTCCTCACGACGTTCCCGGTCATCGCCGGCGGCGCCGGCGCGCTGACGATCATCGACGGCGCGCCGCTCGAGTCGCCCGCCGCGCTGTCGCTGCTGTCGCTCTGCGAGCACGCCGGAGAGCTGTTCGCGCGCTACGGAGTGCGCTCCGCCGCCGCCGGCTGAGCGTCCCGCCGGCGGCAGCGCACGACACTCGAGTCGAGGATCTCGCCGGTGACGGAGACGAACGCCAACCGGGCGCGGCCGGGTTGCAGCTCGATCCGCAGCGCCCCGTAGGAGCGGTCGTGGCTGAACGCCAGGCGCCGGTCGCGCGCGACGGCGTAGAGGCCGTGCCCGCCGGCGCCCGATACGTGCTGCGCGATCCCGTCGATCGGCCTGAAGCGCTGCATGTTGTGGTCGTGGCCGCTGACGACGATCGACGCGCGGCCGCGCAGCGCCTCCCACAGCGGCGCGAGGTCGGGCTGATCGCCGTGCCGTCCGGCGCTGTAGCGGGGCCTGTGCCAGAAGGCGAGGCGGCAGGTGCCCGGCGCGCCCAGGCGGGAGCGCAGCCAGCGCACCTGCTCCGAGCGCGGGCCGTGGGCGATCTGCGAGTTGAGGCTCAGCAGCTGCCAGCCCGCGACGCGGAAGTCGTAGTAGGCGGGGGGCGGCTCGCCGTGGACGTCCTGCCAATAGGGGCCGTAGCCGTCGCCGCGCCGCGGCCACTCGTGGTTGCCGGGAGTCGGCGCGGTTCGCTGGGCGAAGGCCCCGTAGACCGGGTCGTAGCGCGTGCGGTAGTCGACGTCGCTGCCGTCGCCGCGCAGTCTCCTGAGGATCCCCGAGCCGTAGACGTCACCGAGATAGAGGAAGCGATCGAAGCGCGTGCGCCGCATCCGCGCGACGACGGCCCGTGCCTGGGCACTGCCGTCCGCTCCATCGCCGACCGCCCACACCAGCGCGCGGCCCGGCGGGCCGGACGGCACGAACGGGCCGCTCGGACCGAGGATCGGCGGCTCCGAGCGCCACGGCTGCCAGACGTACGCCGCGATTGCGACCACGAGGACGGCGAACAGCACGACGAGCGGCCGCATCGGCCCCAGACCGTAGCCCGTGACGCGCGCGTCGCGCGTACGATCGACGGCATGGAGCGCGAGGCCCTCGAGGGGATCGGCGCGGCGGACGAGCACCTCGGGCGGCGCGTCCCGCTGCCCGCGGGGCCGCTGCCGCTCGCGCGCTGGGTGGAGGTCGTCGCGTGCGGCCCGGGGGCGGTCCAGGTCGAGTGGAACCTCGACGCGACGCGGCCGGGGTCGCCGGGACGCGTGACGCTCTACGCCGGGCTGCAGGCGGCGCCCGAGCGCGGACTGCCGGCGCCGTCGGTCGTCGGGCGCTACGCCTACCGCAGCGCGCCGCTGGCGGAGGCGGCGCCCGAGCTGCGCCCCGTGCAGGAGCTCGCCTGGATGCAGGACGGCCTGCATCTGCGGCTCACCGGCCAGGGACCGTGGGTGCTCGCCGAGCTCGTCGCGGTGGCGGAATCGGTCGGCGCGCGATGAGAGCGAGCTTCGGCCGCCGATGAAGCGGCTGACGGTCAACGAGCTCGCGGCGATGCTCGGCGGCCTGCTGCTCGGCGCGGCGCTGTTCGTCGACTGGTACTCGATCGTCAGCCCCCTGGCACAGCTCAACGGCGCGCGCGGACTCGGAGGCTCCAGCGGCTGGGCGGCGCACCCGGTCGCGCGCTGGCTGCTGCTCGTCATGGCGATCGCGCCGTTCGTCCTCGCCTACATCGTCGCGCGCGACCACCAGCTCACCTGGGCGCGCGGCGAGCTGACCGCCGTGCTGTCGATCTTCGCCCTCGGACTGCTGCTCTACGTCGGCGTCGTCGACCGGCCGGGCGAGCCTGCGGGCCAGATCGAGCTCGCCTGGGGCTGGTACGTCGCGCTGGTCGGAGCGGTCCTCATGCTCGCCGGATCGGCGCAGCGCGCGGCCGAGACCGAGCGTCGCCGCAGGCCGCCCGGAACGATGTGAGGGGCGCCGCGAGAAGACCCACTAGGCGGCGCTCGCCCGGCCCGGCTCGCGCGCGGGCGGATCGGGCACGGCCGTCACGTCGAGCGGCGCCGCATAGCGCCCGACGACCGACTCGGCGAGATCGAGCTTCGCCAGCGAGCGCAGGAAGCCATGGGTGATGACCACGTGGATCCGCGACTGCGTCGCCGAGTAGAACCAGCGCGCGATCGCGCTGGCCAGTGCCGGGTAGAAGTTCGCGACCTCGACCTCGACGTGCGCGCGCGCCGTCTGGCCGTCGATCTGCGCGCAGCGCTCGATCTCGATCTGCAGGTGGCCGTCGTTGTGGCCGGCGCGCGAGACGAGCATCCCGCTGGCGATCCGCCAGCGGACGATCCCGCGCGTGGCGTCCATCGCGTACTCCGGGGCGCGGAAGCGCAGCAGCACGAACGGCCGCGCCAGCAGCACGACGGCGCGCTCGTCCTCGTCGTACTTGACGCGCACGAGCCCGAGCGTGCAGCGCGTCAGAAAGCGCCAGTACGTGCGCGCGAGCCGCTCGAGGTACATCGGCGACCAGAGCTCCTCGAGCGCCGCCGCCGGCAGCGTCAGGTCGGCCGCCTGGACGGAGCGCACGGCGCCGCGCGCGTCCATCGTCGTGTGCTCCTCGGGGTCGACGAGGAC
>DASZOA010000250.1:0-7731 GCA_035551055.1 Solirubrobacteraceae bacterium | reverse complement strand
GGCGCCGCCGCGACGGGCGCGGCGAGCAGCGCGCCGGCGCCGGCGCCGCTCGACGACCGACCCGGCGAGTCGCGGCCTGCGGTGATCTCGCGGATCGGGATCGGCGTCACGCTCGTCGTGGCGGCGGCGATCATCTTCCTGCAGTTCACCGGCGCGCTCGCGGCGGCGTCGGACGTCGCGCTCGCCGCGCTCGTCGTGGCGATCGCGCTCGCCGTGATCTTCGCGCCGTTCTTCGTGCGGCTGCTCACGTCGCTGTCGCTCGAGCGGGCCGAGCGGATCCGCTCGCAGGAGCGCGCCGAGGTCGCCGCCCACCTGCACGACTCGGTCCTGCAGACGCTCGCGCTCATGCAGAAGCGCGCCGACGACCCGCGCGAGGTCGCCGCGCTCGCGCGCCGCCAGGAGCGCGAGCTGCGCAGCTGGCTCGGCGGCGGCGCGCCCGCCCGCGCCCACGGCGAGCGCTGGCTGGCGCCCGCGCTGCAGGCCACCGCCGACGAGATCGAGCAGGCGCACGGCGTCGCGATCGACGTCGTCGCCGTCGGCGACGCGCCGCTGGACCGCGACGGCGAGGCGCTCGTCGCGGCCGCCCGCGAGGCGATGCTCAACGCGGCGAAGTTCGCCGGCGGCGCCGGCGCGGTCGCGGTCTATGCCGAGGCCGGCGACGAGCGCCTGGAGGTCTACGTGCGCGACCGCGGCCCCGGCTTCGACCCGGCCGCCGTGCCGGCCGACCGGCGCGGCGGGCGCGAGGCGATCGTCGGGCGGATGGAGCGCCACGGCGGGAGCGCGGCGATCCACGCGACGCCCGGCGGCGGCACCGAGGTCGAGCTCGTGCTCGAGCGCGGCGAGGGGTCATGACCGCGCGGCGCGGGTCGCACGGCGGCCGCCGGCCGGGCATGCGGGAGCGCCCGCGATGAGCCCGCGCGTCGTCCTCATCGACGACCATGCGCTCTTTCGCGCGGGCGTCCGCTCCGAGCTCGACGGGCTCGTCGACGTCGTCGGCGACGCCGCGACCGTCGCCGAGGCGGTCGCGCTGATCCGCGAGCAGGCGCCCGACGTCGTCCTGCTCGACGTGCACATGCCCGACGGCGGCGGGCTCGAGGTCCTGCGCCGGGTCGCCGCCGAGTCGCCGGCGACGAGGTTCCTCGCCCTGTCGGTGTCAGACGCCGCCGAGGACGTCATCGCGGTCATCCGCGCGGGTGCGCGCGGCTACGTGACCAAGACGATCTCGGCGACCGACCTCGCCGACGCGGTGCGGCGCGTGCACGAGGGCGACGCGGTGTTCTCGCCGCGCCTTGCGGGCTTCGTGCTCGACGCGTTCGCCGGCGCGGCGCCGGCGCCCCAGCCCGACCGCGACGCGGACCTCGACCAGCTCACCCCGCGCGAGCGCGAGGTGCTGCGGCACATCGCGCGCGGCTACATGTACAAGGAGATCGCCCAGCGGCTCGGGATCTCGGTCAAGACCGTCGAGGCGCACGTCTCCGCGGTGCTGCGCAAGCTGCAGCTCTCCAGCCGCCACGAGCTGTCGCGCTGGGCGGCGGCGCGCCGGATGCTCGACTGACGCCGGGCGTCAGCCGCGACGGCGCAGCGATATCAGCAGCAGCAGGGCCGCGGCGGCGGCGATCGCCGCCGGGACGGCGGGGCGCTCGAGCATCGCGCGCAGCTTGCCCGTCGCCTCGGCCTGGACCTGCTGCAGCTGGTCCTTGCGGTCCTCGACCCGCTCGTGCACCTGGGCCTTGACGTCGGCCTTGTGCGCCAGCGCCTCGACGGTCGCGCCGAGCTCCTCGCGCGTCTCCTCGATCTGCTCGAGCAGCGCCTCGCGCTCGCTCGCGGGCTCCTGCGGGGCTCCGTTCTCCTGGCCCGGCAGCACGGGGTCGTGCTCTGAAGCGCTCATGAGGCTGGCAGGTACCCACGACGGCGAGCACGTCAAACCGGTCCGGGAGCGCGACGAGCGGCGGCCCGGGCGGGGGCACGGCGCGTCCTCACGATGACGGCGGGACCGGGGCCCCGCCGCCTGCGGGCGATACGGCCCGCTGCCTCGGTCGGCGGCGCTCGTCTTCGTGCCGGCGGCGCCTTGCGGGTGGCGAGCCACCCACTTCGACCTGGTAGGTGATGCATACGCCTTGGGCGGCGCGCTGTCAACGCCGCTTAATCTGCGCGCTGCGCGCTCAGACCTTCAGGTGCGGGTACTCGGCCTCGACGACGGCGCGGTACTGCGCGTAGACGGGCTTCGTGATCGGGATCAGCGCGAGCGCCGCCTTGACGTCGCCGCCGGCCTTGATCCGCCGCCTCGCGATCGCGATCGGAACGTTCTCCTTGCCCTGGAAGTACTTGTTGGCGACGTCGGAGTTCATCGACATCTTCACCTTCGGCTTCCAGTCGATGTCGTCGTTCCACTGCCAGAACAGGCAGCCGTCCTCGCCCTCGCGCGCCGCGCGGATGTTGACGACCATGTCGAGGTCCTCGAACTCGAAGCGCTGCGGCACGTCGGCGTCGCGCAGCTTCGGGCCCATGTCCGGGTCTTCGCTCATGAGCGTGAACACGCGGTCCATGACCGTCCGGAACTCCTTCGGACCGGTGAACTCGGCAGCCATCGTGCGACCTCCTTCGTCTGGGATCTACGACCCGGCGGGCGGCTCGGAGGCGCGCGGCTTGCGCGCCCGCGGCGCGGCGGCCTTGGCCGGGGCGCGCCGGCGCGCGGCCGGCTTCGGCTTGGCCTCCAGCGCCTCGACGCGCGCCGCGAGCGCCTCGAGGTCGGCGCGCAGCGCCTTGATCTCGGCCTCCGTCGCGGGGCGCAGCTCGTCGACCGCGCCGCGCAGCCGGCCCGCCGTGCTGCCGAGCTCGTCGAGCAGCTCCGAGAGCCGCTCGCGCGGGATCTGCGCCTTGAACGCCTGGTCGACCGCGTCGCGAACCGCGTCGGCGCGCGAGGCGCTCTTCTTCTTGGCCATGCCCCGATCATATGGCGCCCCCGGATGCCCGTCCATCTGCACCCGACCGCCCCGCTGGCCCGCCGTGCGCTGCTGCCCGGCGACCCCGGCCGTGCGCTTGCGCTCGCGCAGCTCGTCCTCGACGAGCCGAAGATGTTCAACCACAACCGCGGCCTCTGGGGCTACACGGGACGCGCCGCCGACGGCGAGCTGCTGACCATCCAGAGCACCGGCATGGGCGGCCCAAGCGCGGCGATCGTGCTCGAGGAGCTGTGCGACCTGGGCCTGTGCGTCGCGATCCGCGTCGGCACGTGCGGCGCGCTGGACGGCGAACTCGCGCTCGGCGACCTCGTCATCGCCGACGTCGCGCTCGCCTGCGACGGCGCGAGCCGCGCGCTCGGCGCCGACGGCCGCGTCGGGGCCGATCGCGCTCTCGTCGCGGCGCTGCAGGCCACCGCCGGCGCGGGCGCGCGAACGGGCGCGGTCGCGTCGAGCGACCTCTTCTACGAGCGCGACCCCGAGCGTCCCGCCCGGTGGCGCCGCGCCGGCGCGCTGGCCGTCGAGATGGAGACGGCGACGCTGCTGCGCGTCGCCGAGCTGCGCGGGATCCGCGCCGGCTGCCTGCTGGCGGTCAGCGACGTCTTCGGCGACGGCGGCGAGCGTCACCGGATCGATGCAGATGCGCTGCTCGAGGCGGCCGGACGGCTCGGCCGGGTGGGCGCGGCCGCGCTCGCCGCCGCCTAGACCGGTCGCGACGCTTGATCACGCGGCCGGCTAGCCGGAGACCTTCAGGCGCTCCTTGCGCGACGAGACCGGCTTCGTCTCGCCCGGCAGCGCCTTGTGCAGCGCGGCGAGCTCCTTGCCCAGGGCGGCGAGCTGCCGCTCGATCGCCTCCAGGCGCGCGTCGAGGCTCAGCGCCGTCGGAGCTGCGGCGAGCCGCTCGTCGAGGCGATCGATGCCGTCCTCGATCCCCTCCAGGCGCTGCGAGACCGAGCGCACGCGCCGCGTGAGGCGCTCGATGTCGCCCGCCGAGGGGAGCATGAGCGCTCCGAGCGCGGCCTCCTGGGCGCTCGACGCCTTCTCGCGGGCATCGAATGCACGCTGGATTGCACCCGCGACGAGCGGGTTGGCCATGAGGTCCTCGGCGAGCCTGCCCAGCGTGTCCTCGCCCTGCTTCGTCAGCCGCTCGCGCAGGCCGTCGGCCTCGTCGTAGTCGTTCATCGGGGGAACGCTCCTTGAGATCTGCGGGGGCGCACGGAGGCTAGCGCAGCGCGCCGGCCTCGCGTGCGCGCGGGCCCGCTTAGGTTGGGTTTACGTCCGACCGCAATTCGCGGTAGTGTGCGGCGCACGCGCATCGGGCTCGCGTACTCGGGACACCTCCAGGGGGGAGATGCAGGGACACATGCACCACAAGCGCAGGCTGCTCATCGCCTTGGCCATGACCGGTGGCATGACGGCCGGTCTCGGAACCTTCGCGTCACCGGCGAACGCCGTCGTTCGCACGTTCGAAGTCGAACTCGTCGGCGGGATCAAGAAGACGATCACGCTGGACATCGGGGCCGACACCCCGCTCGACCAGATCCGCCTCCCGGGCCTGAACGCGGCGATCCTGAGCATCAGGGAGACGACGCCTGCGCAGGCGCCCTCCAGCGGCGCTCTGCCGTCGCTGTCGATCACGCCGACCGCGCCCGGACAGCAGGCGCCGGTCGTGCCCGGAGCCCCCGCCGTCGAGACGCCGACCGACACGCAGACCGCGCGCTCGGGCAAGAAGAAGCGCAAGGCCGCGTCGCAGCCCGTCTTCGACTCGCGAGGTCGTCTCCTGCGCTCGCCGCTCCCCGAGCGCGCGCGCCCGAAGAAGACCAGGCTGCGGTTCTCCAACGGCAGCCCGACCCTGACGAACCCGACGCTCTCCCTGGCCAGCATCGGACCCGTCCCCGTCGGCGTGCCGAACTTCTTCATCAACAAGTTCCGGATCCCGCCGTTCCTGCTGTCGATCTACCAGGCGGCCGGCATCCAGTACGGCATCCGCTGGGAGGTCCTGGCCGCGATCAACGAGATCGAGACCGACTACGGCCGCAACCTCAACGTCTCCTCCGCCGGGGCGATGGGCTGGATGCAGTTCATCCCGTCGAGCTGGAAGTCGTTCGGCGTCGACGCAAACGGCGACGGCAAGAAGGACCCCTACAACCCGGTCGACGCGATCTTCGCGGCCGCCCGCTACCTCAAGGCGGCCGGCGCCGACACCGATCTGCGCAAGGCGATCTTCGCCTACAACCACGCCGACTGGTACGTCGACTCGGTGCTCATGCGGGCGCGCTTCATCGGCGGCATGCCGGCCGACCTCGTCGGCTCGCTCAGCGGCCTGACGCAGGGCCTGTTCCCGGTCCATGCCGCCGCGCGCTACGCCGACGACATCTCCGAGCGCGAGGCCGAGCGGCGTGTCGCCCGCGGCAAGAACGCCGCGCTGCCGGTCGAGTCCAAGACCACGCGGCGGGCGATCAACATCTTCGCCAAGGCGGGCTCGCCGGTCATCGCCGTCCAGGACGGCAAGATCATCAAGATCGGCAACAACGCGCGCCTGGGCAACTTCGTGATGCTGCGCGACGTCTACGGCAACACGTACACCTACGGCGGGCTGAAGAAGCTCGCAAAGCAGGTGCCGGTGCCGAAGAAGGCCAAGCAGACGAAGGAGTCGATCGCCAAGGAGCTCGCGCTGCCGAAGGCCGACCCGACGCCCACGCAGCCCGCGAGCGCCGGCTCGAACAAGGCCGGCAAGGCCGTCCGCAAGGTCAAGGCGGCCGCCGACTCCAGCGCCAAGGTCCTGCAGGAGACCGCCCAGATCGCCAAGGAGCGCCTGTTCGCCAACCCGACGCGCCCGAACGCGCTGTCGGCCGGCGGCAAGCAGCAGATCCTCGAGTCCGAGTCGGCGCTCGGCACGGGTACGAGCGTGAAGTCCTACTTCACCGGCGTCTACGGCCTCAACCGCGACGACGTCGTGCTCAAGCGCCTGGTCCCGGGCCGGCGCGTCATCGCCGGCACGATCCTCGGCCGGATCGGCAAGGTCTCCCAGACGGTCGCGCCGCACGTGATGTTCGAGATCCGCCCGGCGGGCCGCGGCGCGCCGCGGATCGACCCCAAGCCGATCCTCGACGGCTGGAAGCTGCTCGAGTCCACGGCGATCTACCGCGCGCAGGGCAAGAACCCGTTCTTCGGCGAGAACGCCCGGGGCGCGACGATCGGCCAGATCCTGCTGATGAGCAAGGACAACCTCATCCAGCGCGTCCTGGCCAACCCGCGGATCGAGATCTACTCCTGCGGCCGGCGCGACATCCAGGCCGGGATCGTCGACCGCCGCGTGCTGGCGACGCTCGAGTTCCTCGCCGGCTCGGGGCTGAAGCCGGCGGTCACGTCGCTGCGCTGCGGCCACGGCTTCTACACCTCGACGGGCAACGTCTCGGCGCACTCGTCGGGCAACGCGGTCGACATCGCGAAGATCAACGGCATCCCGATCCTCGGCAACCAGGGCGCCGGCTCGATCACCGACATCGCCGTGCGGCGCCTGCTGACGCTGCAGGGCACGATGAAGCCGGCCCAGATCATCACGCTCATGAAGTACGAGGCCACGGACAACACGATCTCGATGAGCGATCACCACGACCACATCCACGTCGGCTTCCGGCCCGAGTTCGATCCGCGGACGAAGGCCGGCAAGATCGCCGCGTCGGTGCTCAAGCCGTCGCAGTGGATCAAGCTCATCGATCGCCTCGGCCAGATCGACAACCCGACGGTCCGGCTCAAGCCGTCGAAGTACGCGATCAAGGTCGGCGCGCAGACGCGCGCCAGCCGCGCGCACCAGGGCGACTGAGCGCACCTCGACCGGCAGGACATACCGAGACCGCCGTGACCTCCCGGTCGCGGCGGTTTCGCGTCGTGCAGTTCGAGTTTCCCTGGGTGCTCGGCCCGGAGCCGGGCCGCTACTCGATCCGCGAGCGCCTGGGCGAGCCGCCGGCGCACGTGCTCGTGCTGCACGTGCTGGGCGCGCGCGAGCGACGGCGGCTGCCGGGGCGGGCGCGTCGCCCGCGCACGGTCGCCGCCCCTCCCGAGCCGCCGCCCGAGCCGGTCGCGACGTCGCGCGCGACGGTCGTCGACACCGCCGCGCTGGAGAGCTACGAGGCCGCGGCGGATTGGCTGTCGGCGGCCGACGTCGAGGCGCTCGCCGACGAGGCGCTCGCGCGGCTCAACCGCGTGCTGCACGCCCACCGGCTGGCGTCCGCCGACCCGTTCGTGCGCGAGGTCGCGCGCGAGCAGGCGCTCGTCGTGCGCGTCGGCTTCGGGGCAGGCGAGCGCGTGGCGGAGGGGCGCTGGGATCGCGCCCGCGTGCTGCGCGGGGCCGGAGGCACGCGGCGCCCGCGCGCGGCCGCGCTGCGCCCTCAGGAGCGCCTCGCGGCGCTGCTGGCCGGCAGCGACGCCGCCCTGGCCTGCGAAGAGCTGGCGCTGCGCGTGCGCCTGGACGCGGACGCCGGCCGCTGGCGCGAGGCGGCGCTCGGCCTGCGCATCGCGCTCGAGGCGGCGCTCGCCGAGCTCGAGCCGTGGCGCGATGCTGCCGGGATGGGGCGGCGGCTGGACGAGCTGCGCGAGCGGCGCGACGACGTCGAGGACGCGGCGGGCGCGGCGCTCGAGGGCGGGCTGGACGACACGCAGATCGCCGGCGTGGCGTCGGCGCTCGAGCGGGTCGAGGCGGCGCTGCGGGCGCGGGTCGCGGGCGAGCGGCTGTAGGACCCGCCGGCGCCGGGCAGGGCCGGCTCCGGCC
>DASZOA010000249.1:0-1946 GCA_035551055.1 Solirubrobacteraceae bacterium | reverse complement strand
CCGATCATGAGCTTCTCGGCCGGGCGGCGGCGATGAGGCGGCGTTGGCTCACCGTCGAGTAGATTGGCCGCCGGATGGCGGCGATCATCTTCCTCTCGTTCTTCATCGCGCTCGGCCTCGGCGTCGTCCTGCTGGCGATGCAGGGCGGCCCGCGCAAGATGCGCGACACGCTCGAGCGCGGTCGGCGCCGCCCGCTGCACGTCGCCGAGTTCGCCATCGTGGCGGCGATCATCGTGTTCGGCCTCGTCGTGCCGGCGGCCGTGCTGCTCAGCGACCAGGCCGCGGCCGGCCCGGGCGGGACGAAGCTCACCACCGCCCAGAAGGAGGGGCGCGAGCTCTTCAACCGCAAGTGCGCGACGTGCCATACGCTCGCCGACGCCGGCGCGGTTGGCCGGGTCGGGCCGGACCTCGACGTCCTCGCGCCGAGCGAGAGCCTGACGCTGAACGCGATCGAGGAGGGCCGCGCCCGCGGCCAGGGCCAGATGCCGGCGAAGCTGCTGGAGGGCGAGGACGCCAGGAAGGTCGCCGAGTACATCGCCGCGGCCGCCGGGCGGTAGCGCGGCCGCGGAGTACATCGCCGAGGTCGCCGGGCGGCAGCCGCCGTCCGCCCCGCCGCTGCCCGTCGCGCGTCCGCCGCGCGGCGCCGTTGAAGCCGCAAACTGCGCACGTTCCGTCCGCACGCTCCGTAACACTGCATGTATGCAGGGAAATCGATCGCTGCTACGATGCCGCCGTCAGATCGCCGAATCCCACGGGTCCGCCGGGCTCGGGGAGCGGGGGAACCGAGTCACTGGGGCGAGTCGCCGGCAGTTCCGGCGTAGCGCAGCTCTTTCAGCGCGAGTCCGTCAGCTAACCCCGCAGGCCTGCGAGGAAAGAGGACAAGACCCATGGCACACACCGAGGCCCGCGCCTGGTGGGCCGATGTCGAGCATCTCCGAGACGTCTACGACCGCACCGACGAGGCGCGTCGCCGCGCCGAGCTGGCCGACCGCGCCGCGGACCGCTCGCGCGAGGACCCGCACGTCGAGGCCGAGAGCGGGCGGACGGCCGCCGGGCCGCGGCGCAGACAGCATGCCGCGGGCGCGCCGATCCCGGCCCGCCGCACCGTCGAGATCCGCGGGCGCACCGTCCCGGCGCCGGCGGTTCCACGCAGCGCCGACGGCGATCGCACCCGCCGCCCCGCGCGGCCGCCGATCGAGCGCGTCGGACCGCGTCCGGACCGGCTGGCCATGTGGGCGCTGCTCATGGGCGTCGTCCTGATCCTCATCGCCGTCGCGACCGCCGACGCCTCCGCTCTGGCGCGCTGACCGCGCCGCGCCGCCGCTCCGTCCGCGGCGCCGACGCTTGACGCCAGGGACGGCAAATCGCCGGCGCCGCACCGCCTCGCCCGCCGCGCACCGGGACCATGTCAGCGACCACGCGGCCGCCGATTGCCCCTCGGCAACACGGGGAACTCTTCGCAAGATCCGCACCTGGGCGTGAACCGTGGTTAAGCGTCGCGCGTAGAACGGATGACAACGCCCTTGTGTCGCCCCCGGAAGGCGGCGTACACTTACGACAAGTAAGGAACAGAGTCCGAGCCGACCAGCGGCGCGGACGCTGGTCTCTCGCCATCACCCCCAGAAGGCCTCCCCCATGAAGACATCGATGAGCAGGTTCCAGATCCACGACGACCTCACCGCCCCCGAGGGGTCGGTGCCCGTCCTGCGCGGTGCCCTCGCGACCGGCGGCCAGCTGCCGAACTTCCTCGGCGCTCTCGCCGGCTCGCCCGCCGCCCTCCGCGCCTACGCGCGCTTCCGCTCGGAGCTGCGCCGCGGCGAGCTCGACGTGCAGATGCTCGAGCGCATCGCGCTCGCCGTCGCCGAGCACCACGGCTCGCAGCCCGGCATCGCGCTGCACAGCCGCACGGCGCGCCAGGCCGGACTCGCCCTCGACGAGGTCGCGCT
>DASZOA010000248.1:0-1611 GCA_035551055.1 Solirubrobacteraceae bacterium | reverse complement strand
CACGACCGTCACCCTTCGCGGCGTCGTCTGCGGCGGGGCGGTCGCGGTCGGCGGGGCGATGGTCACGGTCGCGCGCCTGGGCGCCGACGAGGTCGATGACGGGCGGTCGCCGGCGGGCCCGGACTCCTCGTCCGCGCAGCCCGCGACGAACGCGGCGGCGGCGAGGGCGGCGAGTGACGTGCGGCGCAGCGGCACGACCCGGCCAACATACCGCCGCGATCGCCGCTCGCCAGGGTGTCGTGGCTCGAGCGTCCAGTGGGTGGACGCAACGTCCAACACCCCCGCCGCTGGGCGCGGCGCGCTACACGGGCACGAGCGGGATGTCGCCCAGGAGCGCCCAGGCGATCACCGCGGCGACGCCGAGCACGGTCGCGATCGCGGTGAGCACGCGCTGCGTCGTCGACGTCTCGGCGGCCTTGCGCTTGGCGATCTCGCCCTGCTCGAGCGCGCGGTCGAGCAGGCTCTGGGCCCACATGAACTCCAGCGACAGCAGCGCCAGCCCGATCGGGATGACGACGAACGCGGGACCGGGCAGCACGAGCATCGCCAGCCCGCCGAGCACCAGCGTGAAGCCCACGACGATGTACGCCACCCGGACGGCGAGGCGGCGCTGGCGGTGGCGCTCGCGCTGGGCCTCCAGTCGCTGCACGAGCTTGGGCTTGGGGCGCTCCCCCGTCGTCGACCGGTCGCCGCGCTCGGAGCGATCGGCGGGCGGGGAACGCGTGGCGCGATCCGCCGCGGTCGACGAGCCTGCCGGCTCCGCGGGATCTGCCCGGTTGGGGGGATCTGCCGTCGCCATAGGCCGTTCAGCGTAACCGGGCGGGACCGCCGATCGCGAGCGTCAACCGCCCATGACGGCCTGTGGCTCGTCCTCGGCGGGCGCCGCGCCGGCGGCCGGCACGAAGCTCATCGCGCGCTCGGCCAGCGCGGCGATCGTCAGGCTCGGGTTGACGCCGACGTTCGCCGGGACGACCGAGCCGTCGCAGACGAGCAGGTTCTCGTAGCCGAAGACGCGATGGCGCGCATCGACGACCCCCTCGGCGGGCGAGCGGCCGATGACCGCGCCGCCGAGCACGTGGGCGGTCGTCGGAATCGCCGCCAGCGCCTCCAGGACCGAGCTCTGCGGCACCCCGCCGATCTGCCGCGCCATCCATTCCGCGGCGTCGTTGGCGATCGGGATGAACGTCGGGGTGGGCTTGTTCGGATCCTGCTCGGTCTGCAGGCGCATGCCGCCGCGCCGGCCCGGCCGCGGGCGCAGCGCGATCGCGTTGTCGAGCGTCTGCATGACGAGCAGGATGATCGTCCGCCGCGACCAGCCGCGCGGGTCGCAGAGCTTGGCGAACGTCACGGGGTGGCGCAGCATCGCGGCGAGGAGCTTCAGTGGCCGGGTGAGCCGCGTGCCGTCGCCGATCAGCAGCGTGTGCAGCAGGCTCATCGAGTCGCCCGCGTGCCCGTAGCTGACCGTCTCGATGTGCGTGTTCTCGTCGGGGTAGATCGAGCCCGAGATCGCGACGCGCTTGGTGTAGTCGACGCTGTCGTCGGGCGCGGTGACGGCGAGGATCGCCTCGCTGTTGGTGCGCACGAGCTCGCCGAGGCGATCGGAGACCTTCG
>DASZOA010000247.1:0-3176 GCA_035551055.1 Solirubrobacteraceae bacterium | reverse complement strand
GCATCGCCAGCAGGACGACGCCGAGGCCGAGCGCGATGAAGAACGAGAGGAAGATGATCGCCGCCATCCGGCGGCCAATCTACTCGACGGTGAGCCAACGCCGCCTCATCGCCGCCGCCCGGCCGAGAAGCTCATGATCGGCGGCGCCACCGCGCGGAAGTCGTCGGTGCCGGTCGCGGGCGCCGGGCGCAGCTCGGCCGCCCGCTGCAGCTCGGCCGCCTGCTGCAGCTCGGCCGCCTGCTGCAGCTCGGCCTGGCGCGCGAGCTCGATGGTGTCCAGCAAGGAGAAGTCCTTGACCTGGGCGGCCACGCGGTCACCGATCTCCAGGCGCGTGACGCTTCGCGCGACGATGTTGATCGCCCCGCCGGCCGATGCGTGGCGCTCCAGGCGCCCGGCGACGACGACGAGCGGCTCGGTGCGCACCGTCAGCCGCTCGCGCTCGTAGAGCTGGGGATCGACGATGACGTTGACGGTGCCGTGCTCGTCCTCGAGCAGCAGGAACGTGATGCCCCGCGCCGTTCCCGGCCGCTGGCGCGCGATGACGAGGCCGCCGACCCGCACCCGCGCGCCGTGCGCGAGCCGCGCTAGCGCGCCGACGTCGACCGCCCCGCCGGCGTGCAGGCGCGCGCGCAGCAGCCCGAGCGGATGGGTCGAGGCCGTCAGCCCGGTCGTGGCGTAGTCGGCGACCATCTCGTCCCAGGGCGTCAGCGGCTGGAGCGGCGGCGGGGCGGGCAGGTCGAGCGCGAGCGCGAGCTGCACGCAGGAGTCCTCGCCGCCGCCGTCCGCCGTGCCCCCCTGCGCCGGCGAGCTGCGTCCGCCGGCGCGCGACGAGCGCATCCGCACGCCGGGCGCCGTCACGCCGAGCTGCCACAGCGCGACACGGCGATCGCCGCCGGCCAGCGCGTCGCAGGCGCCCGACCACGCCAGGCGCTCGAGCGCGGCACGGCCCGCCCCCGCGCGCGAGGCGAGGTCCTCGAGCGAGCGGAACGGGCCGCCCGCGTGGCGCGCGGCGACGAGCGCCGCGACCTCGTCGGCGCGCACGCCGAGCACGTAGCCCAGGCCGACCTGGACCGCGCCCTCGGGCGTGACCGTGCAGCCCACCTCGCTTGCGTTCACGTCCGGCGCGATCACCTCGATCCCGCGCCGCTGCGCCTCGTGGACGAGCGCATCGGGCGGATAGAAGCCCATCGGCTGCTCGTCCAGCAGCGAGCAGAGGAACTCCGGCCCGTAGTGCACGCGCAGCCACGTCGACTGGTAGGCGAGCAGTCCGAAGGCTGCGCCGTGCGCCTTGGGAAAGCCGAAGCCCGAGAAGCCCCAGACCATCGCGAAGACCTCCTCGGCGAGCTTCTCGGTCACATCGCGGTGCGTCGCGATCGCGCCCTCGACGAAGCGCCGGTGATGCGCCTCGATCGCCTCCGCCGAGCGCTTGCGGCTCATCGCCCGGCGCAGCCCCTCGGCCTCGCCGACGCTGAAGCCGGCGAACGCCTGCGCGACCTCGAGCACCTGGTCCTGGAAGATGATCGTCCCCAGCGTGTCGCGCAGCGGCCGCTCGAGGGACGGATGCAGGTACGGGATCTCGTAGGAGGGGTCGGCGCGCAGTCGCTGGCGGCGCTCGATGTACGGATTGACGGCGCCGCCGACGATCGGCCCCGGCCGCACGATCGCGACCTGGACCGTGAGGTCGTCGAGGTTCGCCGGGCGCGTGCGCCGCAGCGACCCCATCTGCGCGCGCGACTCGATCTGAAAGACGCCGGTCGTGTCGGCGTTCTGGATGCACTCGTACGTCGCGGGGTTGTCGTAGGGGATCCGGCTGAGGTCGATCCGCTCGCCGCGGCGCGTGGCGATGTGCTCGACGCAGCGCTCGACGGCCGACAGCATGCCCAGGCCGAGCAGGTCGATCTTCAGAAAGCCCGCGTCGGCGCAGGAGTCCTTGTCCCACTGCGCGAGCTGGCGGCCCTCCATCGCCGCCGGCACGAGCGGGACGCAGTCCACGAGCGGGCGCGTGGCGACGATCATCCCGCCCGAGTGCTGGGAGAGGTGGCGCGGCAGGCCGTAGGCCTCGTAGGCCAGCTTCACGAGCCAGCGCCAGCGGCCGGTCCGCCGCCCCGGCCCGAGCGCGGCGTCGATGTCGCGGTCGACCTCGAACGACGCCCAGCCCTCGCTGCCGCGCGCCACGCGCTCGATCTCGCCCGGTGGCAGCCCGAGCGCCTTGCCGAGCTCACGGATCGCGCCGCGTGCGCGGTAGGTCGGGAACGCCGCGACGAGCGCCGAGCGCTCGCGCCCGTAGCGCTCGTGCACGCGCGGGATGAGGACCTCGCGGATGTCGCGCGGGAAGTCGAGGTCGATATCGGGCAGGGCGCTGAGCTCCTCGTTGAGGAAGCGCCCGAGCAGGAGCTTGTTGGCGATCGGGTCGACGTGGCTGAGGCCGGTGAGGTAGCAGACGATCGAGGAGACGCTCGAGCCGCGCCCCCGGCCGGGCGGCAGCAGCGCCCGCGCCGTGCCGCTACGACGTACCTCGACGGCCACCTCGCGCGCGAGCTCGAGCAGGTCGCGATGCAGCAAGAAGAAGCCGGCGAGGCCGAGCTCGTCGATGACGCGCAGCTCCTCCTCCAGGCGCGCCCTGGCCTCCTCGTGATGCGGGCTGCCGCGCGGATAGCGCTCGTCGAAGCGCGCCTGGCAGATCTCCGCAAGCGCGCGGCTCGCGCTCGCGTCCTCGGCGCCGGGATAGCGGTAGCCGAGGTCGCTCGTCAGGTCGAACGTCAGCGTCTCGGCGAGGCGCCGCGATTCGGCGACGGCGTCGGGGTGGTCGGCGAAGCGCGCCGCCATCGCCTGGGGCGTCGTCAGCACGTGCGCGTGGTTGCCGCGGCGCAGCGGCTCGGAGGCGTCGAGCGTCGTGTGCGCACGGATCGCGACGAAGGCGTCCTGCAGGTATGCCCGTGCGCGCATATGCGCGTGGACGTCGCCGGTCGCCACCGTCGGGGCGCCGAGCCGCGCCGCGAGCCGCGCCAACCCGCGGTTCAACGCGCGGTCGTGGCGCGCGAGCGGCCGCTGCAGCTCGACGCGGAAGGCGTCGCGGCCGAAGGCGGCGAGCAGCCGGCGCATCGTCGGCTCGTCGCGAACGCCGTGACGCGCGCAGCCGCTCAGGCAGACGAGGCCCGCGTGGTGTCGCTCGACGT